>JBDSME010000312.1:0-3406 GCA_039916065.1 Polyangia bacterium | reverse complement strand
ATCTGAACGCCCGGCGCGCCCAGATCGAGGACGTGGGTTTCCGCGGGCAGCAACGGGTCATCGTGGCCAAGGTTCCGTTGCGACGGATGTTCGGGTATTCGACGGACCTGCGGTCAGCCACCCAGGGACGCGCCACCTACACCATGACCTTCGAAACCTACGACGCCTGGGAGTAGCCGCCGGGGCGTTCAGGGCAGCAATTGATAGCACCCACCACCGTGGAGCACTGGCCTGCTGACGTTCGGCTGTCCAGAGCTTCCCTGGCAAGAGGACCGGCCGATGCCCCACAGTTTGACTGTCCCTCTGGTCTTCCTGCTGGCTGTAGTGCCCCCTGGAGGCATTTCGGCCGGGGCGATGGCAGGATGGGGGACCAGGCACCAGCACACCCGGCCGCGGGCGCTGGCGGTCGATGCGCGGGGTGATCTGGTCTATGTGGCCCTATCCACGGCTGATCGCCTGGCGGTGGTTGACGTGGCCGCGGGCGGGGCGCGTGTGGTGGCGCAGGTGCCGGTGTGCGCTTTTCCGGACGCGCTGGCGGCATTGCCGCTGGGGGGCGTCGTGGTGGCCTGTCGTTTCGATGCCGGTTTGCGGGTGGTCACGCGCGGCGAGGGAGTGCCCGGAGGCGTGAGAGAAGGTCCTCGCTTCCAGGTGAGGGTGGTGGACGCGGGTCCCGAGCATGGGCATCAGGGCATCGCGGTCGATGGTGCCGGACGGTTCGCCTACGTCGCTTCACCGCCGCGAGGAGGGGTGAAGATCGTTTCGCTTGATGGCGGGGGAACACCGCCGCGGTTCGTGGCGACCGGGCTTTCACCGCATTCGGTGCAGCTGATTCCGGGGGGACCTGCAGGGCCTGGCGCAGCGGGCGGCCACGCTCCGCGGTCGTCGCCGTTGCTGCTGGTGTCGAACTTCATTGGGCACACGGTGACGGTGCACCGAGTGGAACGCGACGGGGGCCTCTCCGCGGCGGTGCAAACCATCCATACCGAAGCGCCCGTCCTTGCTTTCGCCGTGGTGCCGCGGGAGCCATCAGCCCCGCCAACCAATGAGCCGGCGCTGGGCAGGGGCGATGATCTCGGCGGCGCGCTCTTGCTGGCGACGCACGAGGATCGGTCGCTGTCGCGGGCCAACATCTCCGTGGAGGGGCTGGACAGCGTCCTGCTGGTGCTGCGCCGGTCCGCGGCTGGACAGACGCGGCCGTTCGTAGACCCAGGGACAGGGAAGCGACAGACGATCAATCTGTCGGAACGGAAGCGCGATCCTCTGGTGCAAATCGACGCGCTGGCTGTGGCGGCGGACGCGCCGGCGGCGGCGGCGGCGGTGGCGGTGGCGGTGGTGGGCGCGGGCACGGACAATCTGTTGACCGCGAAACCAGGACTGAGCGCTCTGCTGGACAGCCCGGCGTGGCCGGTGGGCGCGCACCCGGTGGCGGTGGCTTTTCTGGGTGACGGACGCATCGTGACGGCCGATCATCTTAGCGACACCTTGACGTTCGTATCACCGACGGCGGTGGCCCCCACACGGGATCCTGGCCGGGCTGGTAGCTCGCCGGCCGTTCAGACGGTCAGCGTCGGCAATCCCCAGCGCGCCACGCCCGCGGACCGCGGCGAGCTGTTGTTCTACAGCCGTGCCCTGGTGCCGAACAACGTCGCCGACGGACCGCTGTCGGTCTACACCTGCGCGGCTTGCCACGCCGACGGGGAGATCGACGGGCGCCGGCACCCGTCGAAGCGGAACCGCTTCTTCTCCATGACCAAGTCCTGCCGCGGGCTGCGGGGCACGGAGCCATTCCTGAGCCTCGGTAAACCGGACACCTTCGCCGCCTTCGCAGACAACATAGTCTCCACGCATGCCCAGGGCGCCCTGGACGCCCCCGACACCTTCGATCGCTATCCGGTTTCCCTGCGCGTGCGCGCCGGGGCGCGCTGGACCACGGTCAAGCTGTCGCCGCGGGCGGTGCGCGTCGCCCTGGCCTCGTACATGAGCCGCATCCCGGTCGAGCCCTCGCCGTTCGTCGCGCCGGGGCGGCGCACCCTGACCGAACCGGAGCGCCGCGGGCTGGCCACTTTTCGAGAGAACTGCGCGGGCTGCCACCAGCTGTCGCGCTCCACGCTCGGGGGCCGGGCGATCCCGCCGCGTGAGCTGGAGCGCGAACTCCTGGCGGGGAAGGTGGCTCTCACCAGCGCGCGGCTCTACGACGTGGGGACGCCAGTCCTGGGCGCGGGCGGCAACAACCCACCGTCCTTGCGCGGCGTCTGGGCCGCCGCCCCCTACTTCAGCGACGGGAGCGCCCCCACGCTGGAAGCGGTCCTGGACCGCACCAACCCGAACGCACCCAAGGTTCATGCGCCGGAGAACGCCACGGCGCCGCGCCCATTCGATGAGGCGGTTCGGCGCGACCTGCTGGCATTTCTGCGAGCGCTGTAGGGGGTGGTCACCGAACGGAGCGACGACAAAGAAAGGGGCGGGCTCGCGCTGGCCAGCCCGCCCCTGCCGCGTCTGGTTGCGCTACCAGCTGCCGCCGGCCTTCTCCTCCTTCTTGGCTTCGTCCTTCTTGTCCTTCTTGTCCTTCTTGTCCTTCTTCTCCTTCTTCTCCTTGGGGGCCTTCTCCGCCTTGTCGGCGGCGGGGGCCTTATCCTCGGCGTGCGCGACGGGGACGGAAATCAGGAAAGCGCCAGCGACAACAGCGGCCAACAGGGTCTTGAGCATGGAATTCTCCTCGGTTTTTCTTGATGCGATGTCGGTCAGATCTCGGTGATGCGCGTCGGAGGGGCAGTCGCCCCAGGCGTTTTATAGCGTAGGACCGACGCCCCGTCCTGATCTGGCGCGCGAACTGCCGGGGACCTGCGCTTCAGGGCCCGCGCCTGCCCGCCAGCGGCGCGAGACGCGGCGCCGCTGCCAGGATGGTTTCGTCTCGCTTGGCGAAACAGAAGCGCGCCAGAGGCGGCGCGGTGTGCGGATCCTGGTAGAAGACCGAGGTGGGGATGGCCGCCACCCCGTATTCGGTGACCAGGCGCCGGCAGAAGTCCGCGTCGCTGGCGAATCCGCGGCCGCTGATGTCGGTCAGCAGGAAATAGGCGCCCCCGATGGGAAGCGGGTCCAGTCCCGCCTCGCGCAACACGCGTGAAAGCAGGTCGCGCCGCCGCCGGTAGTCGGCGCGCAGCTGATCGTAGTAGCCCTCCCGCGCCGCCAGTGGCAGGACGTCCGCCAGAGCTTCTTGAAACGGAGTTCCACCCGTGAAGGTGACGAATTGATGCACGGCTCGCAACGCCTCCGTGAGCGGCGGCGGTGCCACGGCCCATCCCACCTTCCACCCTGTCACGCTGAAGGTCTTCCCCATGCTGTCGATGGTGATGGTGCGATCGTACATGCCGGGCAGCGTGGCTATGGAAAGATGTTCGGCGTCGAA
>JBDSME010000311.1:0-6973 GCA_039916065.1 Polyangia bacterium | reverse complement strand
GCCTCGACCTTTACCTGGTGGCGGGGGCCACCGTCGTGCTGCTGGGCGGTCACCTGGCGCTGTGGCGGGCGCTGCTCTTCGTCGGGTACGACCCCATGGGCGCGCAGGTTCAGGGATTGCCCGTGCGCGCGCTGAACGGTTTCCTGTTCGTATCGGTCGGCCTGGCCGTCGCGCTGTGCACGCGCGCGCTCGGCGCCCTGCCCGTGTTCGCGTTCAGCGTGTTGCCGGCCATGGCCGCGCTGGCGGTCACCTCCCGGATCGGCCTGTGCTTCGTGTTGGCGACGGTGTTCGGGGCGTTCTCGGGCGTGGCCGGTTACGCCGTGTCGTTCCGGGCCGAGTTGCCGGTGGGCGCCACCGAAACCGCCATGGCGGCCGCGCTGCTCGCCGCCGCTATCATCTGGCGCTACATCGCCGCCCAGCGCGATCGACGTCGGGCGCGACAGATTCGTCGCTAAGGCGAAAAGGTGTACCGCCGGTCAGCGAGGGGCCGCTGCCGGTGCCGCTGCCAGCGCCAGGCGGAGCAACTGCTGCACGTTGACCGGGCACGGGACCTCCCCTGGGTCGGTTACCCAGCGAACGTCCGTGTATTCGGGGCACTCCGTCAGGGTGCGGCCAGGAACGTCTGCCACGAAGGCGAAGTTCATGTGCAAACCCTTGCTGCCTGCCGGGTGCTCCTCGTAGCCGATCAGACCGTCCGGCGTTCCGTCGACGCCGAGACCAGCCGGAAAAAAACCCGCCAGGCCCGTCTCTTCGTGAAGCTCCCGGCGCGCCGCCTCCAGCGGCGTTTCGCCCGGTTCGATTTCGCCGCCCACCGGCAACCACAATCCGAGGCGCTTGTGTTGCACCAGCAGCACGGCGCCGGCGTTGCGGCAGAAGATCGCCACGGCGAACGCGCGACGGCCGCTCATGCGGTCAGCCGCCTTTGACGTTGGCGTCTGTCAGCGCGGCCACGCCCGGCAGGACCTTGCCCTCCAGGAACTCCAGGGAGGCGCCGCCGCCCGTCGATACGTGCGACACCTTGCTGGCCACACCCGCCTTCTTGACCGCCGACGCCGAGTCGCCGCCGCCGATGATGGTGGTTGCTCCGGCGGCCGTTGCCTGGGCCAGCGCTTCGGCGATGGCTATGGTTCCCTTGGCGGTGGCGTCGATCTCGAACACGCCCACCGGGCCATTCCAGATAATGGTCTTGGCGTTCAGCAGGATCTTGGTGAAGGCGGCAACCGTCTGGGGACCGGCGTCAACGGCCTCCCAGTCTGCCGGGATGGCGTCCTTGGCGACGGTCTTGATAGCGCCCACGGTTCGCGCCTTGAAGTCCAGCTTGTCCGTGACCACGAAATCGGTCCCCAGCACCAGCTTGGTTCCTGCCTCGGCCATCAGGGCGCGCGCCAGGTCCAGCTTGTCGTTCTCCACGATCGACTTGCCGACCTCGAGCCCCTGCGCCTTCAAGAAGGTGTAGGTCATGCCGCCGCCGATCAGCAGCGTGTCCACCTGGGGCAGCAGGTGCTTGATGACGTCGATCTTTCCCGACACCTTCGACCCCCCGATGATGGCCACGAAGGGCCGGCGCGGGGCGGCCAGCGCGCCGCCCAGGAAATCGAGCTCCTTTTTCATCAAGTAGCCGGAGGCCGCCTGCGCGACAAATTTGGTGATTCCCTCCGTCGAGGCGTGCGCGCGGTGCGCGGTGCCGAAGGCATCGTTGACGTAGACATCGGCCAGCGCCGCCAGTTGCTGGGCGAAGGCCGGCGCATTGTCTTCTTCTTCGGCATGAAAACGCAGGTTCTCCAGCAGCAAGACGTCGCCCGCCTTCATGGCCGCGACGGCCTTCTCGGCCGCGGGACCCACGCAATCTTCCGCGAAGGCCACCGGGGTACCCAGCAGCGTCGCCAGGGCATCCGCCACCGGACGGAGGCTCAGCTCGGCGACGCGTTTCCCGTCGGGGCGCCCCAGGTGTGACATCAAGATGACCTTGGCGCCCTGTTCCTTAAGGTACTTGATGGTGGGCAGAGACTCCCTCAGCCGTTTGTCGCTTTCCACCTTGCCGTCCTTCAACGGCACGTTGAAGTCGACGCGCACGATCACGCGCTGGCCCGAGGTCCGCAGGCTCTCCACGAATAGCTTGTTCTGGGTAATCATTGGCCCCGCGATCTATCAAGCCAGGGCCAGCCTGTCGACCGGCGGCGCGGGGTGCGCCGGACCCTCACCCGGCACCTTCGGCGCCGACCTCTCCCGCCGCAGGCGGGAGAGGCTAAATTCGCTTTAGTTGATTTTGGAGGCGCCCTTGGCGATCACGATCTCGACCCGACGGTTGTTGGCGCGGCCTTCGGCGCTGCTGTTGTCGGCGATGGGACGCTCCGGTCCCATACCCCGGGCGACAATCTTTTCGGCCCCGAATCCGCGCGACACCAGATAGCTTCGCACCGACTCGGCGCGCCGCTGCGACAGATTCATGTTCGTGGCCTGGGAACCCCTCGAATCGGTGTAACCCTCGACGACCACGTCATGAGCCTTGGCCACCAGCGCCTCCGCGACCTGGTCCAGCCGGCTCTGCGCCCCGGGGAGCAGGGTCGCATCATTGGACCGGAACAGGACGCTCCCGGACAGCGTGATGACCATGCCGCGCTCATCCTCTTTCGCCGCCAGCTTGGCCAGGGCGTCGTTCGCCTCCTTGGCCTTCAGGTCAGACTCAGCGGCCTTCTGCTCTGAAGCGGCGGCCTTGCGGTCGGATTCCAGGCGAGCGTTCCGTTCCGCCTCGGTCTGCTGGGCCTGTTGGGCCTGGCCCAACTGGGCCTGATTGAGCTGCTCGCGGGTCTTGACCAGGTCCCCCTGGGCCTGCTTGGTGATGGCCACCTGCTTGTCGCCCAGCTCTTGCTTGGCGGTGGCGGTCTTCTTCTCCGAGAGCGCGGTCTGGGCGTGAGCCTCGGCAATTTGAGCGGTGCGCTCGGCGATGTAGGCCAGGTCGATGGTGGTCGCCCGGTCCTTGTCCTGGGCGAAGTTCTGCTCGGCTTCGTCCAGCGCGACCTTTGCCTTGTGGAGGTCGGCCGGAACCACCTGCGCGGCGGGGCCGGCACTGGCGCGCGAATAGGCATCACGTGCGTTGACCAGTTCGACAGGAGTGGATGTGGCGCAGCCGACGGCCGTTAATCCACTCAGTCCACCCAGCGCCAGCGCGCCACCCAGCACCAGTCTGGTACCGAGCGCCAGGGCGGACAGCGGCATACGGCGATTGCAACTTGAATTTCTCACGATTGTCTCCTTGAACATGTATTTTCTCGTCTAAATTAATTTTGTGGCGAGGTTGACTGCTTCAACTTCTTGACCTGATCCACGGCACCCTGGGCGGCCGCTTTCTCGTCTTCACTGCGCGCCAGCGCCAGCGCCAGTTCGGCGTCCGCCTGGGCCCGCATCAGCATGCGATCGGCCCGGGCTCGTTCGTCGGGGTTCTTTATCTGGCTCGCGTATTCGAACTGCTCCTTGGCCAGTTGCAGGTGCAGCGCCGCTTGCGGGCTGTGGGTTGCCCCCACCTCTTCGGCGGCGCGCACGGCGGCCGCGGAACTCTCCGCTTTCTCGCTGGGCCCCGTGGTGCCAGCACAGGCGCCACAGAGAAGGACGGACAAGGTTACTAAGGTCGTTCGCAGGGTCATGGGTTCCTCCGGAAGTAAAAAAGCTCTCACCACCGGATAATCCCCCGACTGGGCGCCTTTGAATATTAGGATTGTTGCGGCGCGCTCTTTGCTTAAACCGATGTATTATTTCGGGCCATGGAATGGTTGAACTATCACCACCTGCTCTACTTCTGGGCGGTGGCCCGCTACGGAAGCGTGGTGCGCGCCGGCGCCGAACTGCGCCTGGCCCAGCCCACGATCAGCGGACAGGTGCGACGCCTGGAGAACGCGCTCGGCCAGAAGCTGTTCAACCGGGTCGGCAGAAGGCTGGTGCTGACCGAGGTGGGGCGAACGGTGTTCCGTTACGCCGACGACATCTTCTCCCTGGGCCAAGATATGATGGGAGAGCTGAAGGGACGGCCTTCCACGCGACCCCTGCGGCTGACCGTGGGGGTCTCCGACGCTCTGCCAAAGATCCTGGTGCAGCGGCTGCTCGAACCGGCGTTTCATGTCGGGCTCCCCATCCAGCTGGTCTGTCGCGAGGACCGCGTGGTGGAGGACTTCCTGGGCGCGCTGGCCGGACAGGAACTGGACCTGGTGCTGGCGGACCGCCCCCTCGGTCCCGGCGTCGATGTCCACGCCTTCAACCACGTCCTCGGCGAATGTGGCACCACGTTCCTGGCGCGGGGAAAGCTGGCCAGGACCTACCGCGACGGCTTCCCGAAATCACTCAACGGGGCGCCCCTCTTGCTGCCCACCGCCCACGCGACGGTACGGCGGGCTTTGGACGAGTGGCTCGACTCCTCCCAGGTACGCCCCCGGATTGTCGGGGAGTTTGATGACAGCGCGCTGATGTTCGCCTTCGGTCATGAAGGAAAGGGGATCTTTCCGGCGCCCACCGTCTTCGAAAGCGAGTTCCGCCGCCTCAACAAGATGGAGGTGGTCGGCCACGTGAAGGGCGTACGCCAGCGTTTGTACGCCATCTCCATGAACCGTAGTGTTCAGCACCCCGCGGTCATCGCCATCATCAACGCCGCGCGGAAGGACATCTTCTCTAGGGCGACGCGGCGGTTGCCGCCGCTGCACGGGTCAGAACGAGCTGTTGCTCCACCGCGACGCGTGCGTCTTCCAGAGTGAAGCAGACCTGGGTGGCTCCGTCGGCGGTGAGCTTCTGGGCGCTCTCGGTGGCGTTGGTCTGCACGCCGGGGCGTATCACCAGGATCGGTGTGTGCGGCAGCTTGGCGCGCAGCCGGCGGCAGAGATACCGGGCCTGGGCGATGCCGCCCGGAGGGATGGAGACCACACAGATCAAATCGGGCTGCTTGTCGGTGGCGGTGGCGGTGACTTCTGACGCCAGATAGGCAGAGCCCACCGATTCCACCTCGACCCGCCTGGCATCGAAGAGCTGCCCCAGCATCTCCCAGATCGCTTCATCGGTGGCGGTGCGCGCCGAAACCCCCAGCACACGCCGCGGCGGCTGGGCGGTGGGCACCGCCGCCCCCATTGGTGCCAGGGCCTGGGCATCGGATAGATCACTGGCAACCGGCGGAGCACCGGCGTCCACCAGGGCGCGCACCGTACGCAGCAGATTCTGATGCTCCGCCTCGTCGATCTCGTCGCGGGCCCGGTCGCGGCCAGCAAGCAGCAGCACGGGTATCACCACCTCGTCGAAGACCTGGCCGCGCCGCATCGCTCGAAAACACTTCTCCAGAATGTCCTGGGCCTCATCTTCGTCATCGGACAGCAGCCGTTGATACAAGGCCAACTCGTTCTCCAGCGCGGGTTCATCACCGAGCAGCACCGCCAGATACGAGAACCTGGGAACGTGTTTGCCCAGCACGGCGAGACAGACGGTAAGGGGCGTGGACAGCACCAGCCCCACCGGCCCCCACAGCCACGACCAGAATATGGCCGAGACCAGCATGGCCATCGATGAGACACCGGTCTTGGCACCGATCACAACCGGTTCGACGACGTAGGCAGCCAGCGCGTCAAGACCGAGGAACAGCGCCAGCGTTGCCACCAGGGGGCCCCAGCCGGCGAACTGAGCGAAGGCCAGGGCGGCAGGCAGGATCATGGCCAGCAAGGTGCCCACGAAGGGGACGAACCTGAGCACCGCCGCCAGGAATCCCCACAGCGGCGCGTACGGGATGCCGATGCCGAACAGTCCCAGCGCCACCACCACGCCGAAGCCACCGTTGATGGCCGACTGATGGGTGAGAAAGCGGCTGATGCGCTCGCCCGCCTCGTCGAGCGTGCGTGTGGTCAGGGTGACGTTTCCGCGCCCCAGCAGGCGAATGAATCGGTCCCGCAGATCCTCGCGCTTGATGAGCAGGAAGATCACCAGCACCAGCACCACCATGGACCTTGCCAGTGGTTCCACCAGCGGCGTGAGGGTGCCCTCGATGCGCTGCCAGGCGGTCGCTTCACTGGGGACCACGCGCACCGGTCGCGCCCCCTGATCGGATGCCACCTGTTCGTCCAGGTTGCGGGCGACCCGGTCGATGCTCTTCGACAGTCCGGCCAACCCCCCACCGCTCGTCCCACGCAACGAGACCATCTTGGTGCGGATGGAATCGGAGTACGTCGTCATCTGTGCCGACAGGTCCACCAACTGGCGCTTGAGCAGATAGCCGAATCCCACCACGGCGCCCAGCGCCACGAACACCACCAGCGCCACCGCCACGCCCCGGCCGAGAGGACGTTCCAGGCGCCTCACCGCCGGTCCCAGCGCAAAGGCCACCACGATCGCCAGCGCCAGCGGCACCAGGATGGACTGCGCGCGGGCCAGAATGGCCACGATGAGGGCGAGGGTCGCCAACCAGAAGAAAGCCGGCCCCGGTTGCCGGGGAGCAGCGGTGTTCCCGAGACTGGTCAATGGAGCGCCCGGTACAGCGTGGTGGCAGGCTCAGGTTGCCGCGAAAGCGCGCTCACGCCTGGATCTTGGAGATGATCTGGGAGTTGATCTGGGGGGGCTTGGCCGGCGCTGGCAAGGTGAAGGTGACGGTGGCTCCCTCGCCTTCGGGATTGTCCGCCGCCCAGATGGTCCCGCCGTGCGCGTCCACGATGGACTTCGCGATATAGAGCCCCAGCCCGAGACCGCTCCGGAGCTTCGGTCCGGCCTGTCTGAAACGCTCGAAGATCACCACCATCTGACCGGCGGGAATCCCGGTCCCGGTGTCGGACACGGCGATACAGATCCCGTCGGCTTCACCCTTCACCGACACGGTGACCCGCCCCGCGCTCGCCGTGAATTTCAGGGCGTTGGTGAGAAGATTCGCCAGCACCTGGATGATCCGGTCGTGATCGCAGTCCGCGAAGATCTCCTCGCTGGCGGCCTCCATGCTCAGGACCACCCCCTGCGCGTTGTA
>JBDSME010000310.1:0-3266 GCA_039916065.1 Polyangia bacterium | reverse complement strand
CCCAGACCTGTCCCGGTGGATCGACCCACAGCGCGCAGGAGAACCCAAGCTGGCGCCAGCGCGCCGCCACCGTCGTCTGCTCCACCTTGTCCGGCATGGCTGGCGGCAATCCTACACGGCTGGCGTCTCGGCGGAGGGCCGAGGCGAAAACTCTGCGGCGGCTGCCAGCAGAACGCAGCATTTTCGCACGCGCGCCCCGCGTCTACCCCCGCAGCGGTACGACAGGCCACGATTTCGCGGCACGGCGGCATCCAGCGCTAGGGTATTGCTCTTGCAACTGGATCTCGTCGTATGCCCTTGAACGGTTGTATCAGTTGGTCCCCTGTTCTTCTCTCCGCAAGCCTGGTTTTCCTCGCGGGCACAGCCTGCGGATCCAACCCCGCTTCCGGTGGCGACGGTGCAGGTGGCGCCAGGCCGGCCGCGGACCCGCCGCCTGCTGGTTGGTCGGATGCGCTGGCACTGAACGTCGCCGTCGATCTCAACCCCGACCCTCACATCCTGGAAGTCAACCTGGACGCCCGACCGGCCAGCATCGATTTCGGCTTCACCAACCCGACCTCCGTGTTCACCTACAACGGCAGCGTGCCCGGCCCCCTGCTGCACGCCGCGCGGGGCGACACCCTCATCGTGCATTTCACGAACCACCTGCCTGACGAGACCTCCATCCACTGGCACGGCGTCCGTGTTCCGGCCGCCATGGATGGAACTCCCGACGCCCAGCCGCCCACGCCCGCCGGCGGGGCCTTCGAGTACAGGTTCGAACTGCCCGACGCGGGTCTGTTCTGGTACCACCCGCATTTCAGGACCACCGAGCAGGTCGCAGCGGGACTCTATGGTGCGATCTTGGTCGACGACGACGCCTCGCCGCCCGCGGACTTCGGTCCGGAGATGGTGCTGGTCCTCAGCGACATGGACATCCGTCCTGACGGGACGCTGGCTCCCTATGACCCCACGGACGTCCTCACCATGGTGTTCGGTCGCACCGGAAGCGTGCTTCTGGTGAACGGTCGTCGCGACCCCACCTTGCTGGCCCGGCCCGGACAGCGCCAGCGCTGGCATGTGGTAAATGCCGCGACCACCCGCTACCTCCGTCTGGGAATCGCCGGCCAGCAGTTGGTGCGAATCGGGGGCGATGGTGGACTGCGCGAGGCACCCCTCGACGGCGCCGACTTCATGCTTGCTCCCAGCGAGCGGGCGGACCTGCTGGTCGTACCCGATGCGGCCTTGCCGCCCGCCACCGAACTGGCAGTGCAGCGCCTGCCTTACGATCGCGGGTACCTGCAAGACACCCAACCCGCCGAGACCCTGTTCTATCTGCAACTCGTCGGCGCGCCCGCGGTGAAGGTGCCGGCTCCCCTCCCCGCGGTCCTGAGGACGATCGAAGCAGTGGACCTGTCACGCGCGACGACAAAGAGCGTGGTCATCGCCGAAGGGATGAGTGATCAGGGAAGCTTCAGCTTCCTGGTCAACGGGGAGCCCTTCGCAGGCGGGCACACCGGGGCGATGGAGGCGCACGTGGGGGACAACGACGTCTGGTCCATCGAGAACCAAACGCCGTCGGATCATCCCATCCATCTTCACGGATTCTTTTTCCAGGTGATCGACCCGACAACCGGGCTGCCTGGCTCGCCGCGCGAGTGGAAGGACACCGTGAACGTGCCCCAGCACTCCAGATTGAGTTTCGCCGTCCATTACGATGACCGGCCCGGGATGTGGATGTACCACTGCCACATCCTGGATCACGCCGAACTCGGCCTGATGGGCATGCTGCACCTCATGCCATGACAGATGACGGGATGACGCAGGTCGAAGAACAAGAACCGCTGGGCCCCGACTAATTTTTTTCGCCGCGCTTGGCGGCTTTCGCCGCGGATCGCTCCGCTCGCTCGGCCGATGCCGCCGCTTTGCCGGCGGAGTCGCGCGCCGCCTTGGCCGCCGTGGCGGCGGCACCGGCGGCGGCCGCGGTCGCTTCGTTGGCCAGCTTTTTTGCCCCGTCCATCGCTCTACCCGCTGCGGCCTCCGCGCGATCCGCGGCCTGGGAAGCTTTGGTCGCGGCGCTGCGCGCGGCCTGCGACGCCGACGCCGACACGTCATTTCCAGCGCGCTTCAGGGCATCCTCCGCTTCCTGGGCGGCAACGGCAGCTTCATTCGCCGCCCGTTGAGCTGTTTCCTGTACCTTGGCCATCCAGTCGCTGGAGGTGGATGGAGATGGTGCCGCGGGTGTGGTGTTGTCCTTGCCGCCCCGATTGGCGGGGGCCGCTCTTTCACAGCCAAACAGGCCCGCCACCGCCGCCGCCATCACCAGCATTTGAGTCGTCGATCGCAACGTCATGAAAGCCGAGCATGCGCGATCTCGAGACGGAGGGCGAGTAACCGCGCGGAAGCGGCGCGCGCTGAAACGAACGTGTCAGGCCATCGTTCGCCCCCGGCCTCTGTCCGCCGGCCGTTTGCTGTTCCGGAGGCACTTATGCGCTATCTTCCAGCCATGCATCCCCTCAAGGTTCGTACTGGCATTCGCGCGCCCTGGACCGTTGTTGCTTGCGGCGTG
Source organism: Polyangia bacterium (assembly GCA_039916065.1). Taxonomy (GTDB): domain Bacteria; phylum Myxococcota_A; class Polyangia; order Fen-1088; family Fen-1088; genus FEN-1088. The sequence continues at coordinate 718 of JBDSME010000310.1, read as the reverse complement.
ACCGCTTTGATCGTCGCTGGTTGCGGGGGTAGCAGTGGCGACAGTTCGGCCACGGGGGGTCGCGTCGGCTCCGGCGGCGCCACCGTGGCGACGGGCGGTACCACCGCGGGCACAGGCGGTAGCACCGAGGCCACGGGCGGCGCCTCGGCTGGCACGGGCGGCAGCACGGACGGCAGCGGTGGTGCCAGCGCGGGAACGGGCGGGAGCGCGGCTGGCACCGGCGGCACGAGCCCTGGTACGGGCGGGGCCGCCGCTGGAACGGGCGGCGGCGTTGCCGGAACCGGCGGACGCGGTGGTGGCGCGGGCAGCGTCGCAACCGGCGGAACAGGAGTCGGCGGCGGCGGGGCCACCGGGCAGGGCGGACGCGGCATGCTCACCCTGAGCAGCACCACCCTCACCGACAATGGCACCTTCATGGCGGCAAACAACTGCGCCGGCAGCAATCAATCGCCCCCGCTCACCTGGACCGCGGGTCCCGCTGGCACGCAGAGCTATGCCATTGTCCTTCTGGATACCGCCAACTCACGCTACCACTGGGCCATCTGGAACATTCCGGCATCCGTCATGGCGCTGCCGGCGGCGTTGCCGGCCGGGGCAACCATCACCACCCCCGTGGCCGCGATGCAGGCGATCACGGGAAGCGGCACCCCCTCGTATCAGGGCCCTTGCCCCAACGGCACCTCGCACACCTACGTATTCACGCTGTATGCGCTGGACG
>JBDSME010000309.1:0-8006 GCA_039916065.1 Polyangia bacterium | reverse complement strand
CTCAAGATCCTACACATCTCCGAGCACGGCTTTTGCAAATCGTTGCGATCACTTGCCTCCGATGAACCCTCTCCCGCATGCGGGAGAGCATCTGGGTGAGGGCAAGCCTTGCGAGACAAAACCTCGGAAAATCTCTGACGACGATCGCTGGCTCCCACACCCTGACCCTCTCCCACTATCGTGGGAGAGGGCAAACGCTCGGCTGTGCAAAAGGCCCGTGGGTCTCGCCGGGCGCCGCGGTCTCTTCGTTGACGACCACCGTGTGCGTCTACGCGGTGGCACTCTCTCGAAAAATGTGATCAATCTTGAGCCACTTCGTGGGGCGAGGTAAACCCCCGCGCATCCGGATTGACCTCCCTCTTCTCGACGCGGCGTGACCGTTCCCGAATCACGAGCGGTGATCTAGGTGGAGGAGGGTTGCGGGCCCGCCGACACCGGTTCCTGCACGGGGGCGGGATGGGCGCCGGGACGAGGAGCTGCCAGCCGTGCGGCCGCCGCCACGCTGGCCGCGTCGTAAGCACGGATGATCTTCTGCACCAGCGGATGGCGCACCACATCGACCTCGGTGAACGTGCAAAAGGCGATCCCGTCTATTCCACGCAGCAGGCTCTCCGCCTCGCGCAGCCCCGACTTGCGGTTGTCGGGCAGATCGATCTGGGTGACGTCGCCGGTGATCACCGCCTTGGATTCGAAGCCCAAGCGGGTGAGGAACATCTTCATCTGCTCGGTAGTGGTGTTCTGCGCCTCGTCCAGGATCACGAACGCGTCATTCAACGTCCTCCCGCGCATGAAGGCGATGGGGGCCACCTCGATCATTCCGCGAGCAATAAGCTGGTCAGCCTTCTCGAAGTCCATCATGTCGTGAAGCGCGTCGTACAGGGGCCGCAGGTAGGGCGACACCTTTTCTTCCAGGCTGCCGGGCAGGAATCCCAGCCGTTCCCCCGCCTCCACCGCCGGACGGGTCAAGATGATGCGCTTCACCTGCTTTTCCATTAGGGCCCGTATGGCCAGCGCCATGGCCAGGTAGGTCTTGCCGGTGCCCGCGGGTCCAATACCAAAGACGATGTCGTGGTTGCGAATGGCGTCCACGTAGTGCTTCTGCGCCAGGCCCTTGGGGGCGATGGGGCGGGCGCGACCCGCCACCAGAATGGTGTCCGAGAAGACCTCGCGCAGATCGGCGCGATGATCTGCGCGCAGGACCGCCGCGGCCCGTCCGATGTCATTCGGATTCAGCGGTGTTCCCCGATGAACCATGGCGTAGAGCTGGGTGATGAGGTTCCGGGCCAGCGCCACCGCCTCGGCGGAGCCGACGAGCGTCACCTCGTTGCCGCGGCTGTGCACGGTGGTGCCGGTGGTTTCGGCGATCACCTTCAGGTTGGCGTTTCTCTCCCCGTAGAACGAAAGGGCCACCTGGTTGTCGTCCAGGGCGAACCGTTCTGTGACGGATTCCGGGACTGCCGGCGAAATTCCAACCAAATTGCCGGGCAAGGGAATGACGTCCGGGGCTGCGAGGCGATCAGTCAACTCAGTCTTCCATGTAGCACGCGTAATGACCCTCTTCAACGCGAACGTTTTTCGCGTAGATTGTCGCCGTGTCACCTCCTCCGCGAACTCCAGAATCCTCCGCCCTCCCGGCGGGGCCCGTTCACCATGGGGAGCTGACCGCCGACGCCGGACCAATGCCCGACCTCACCCCGCTGCCGGGAAAGCAAACCGGCATCCAGGTCCATAAGCTGGTGGGATTGATGCAGCGGTTGCTGGCGCCCGATGGTTGTCCCTGGGACCGCGAACAGACCCTGGAGACGCTGGTGCCGTATCTGGTCGAGGAGACGTACGAGGTGGTGGACGCCCTCGCCGAGGGCACCGTGGCCGATCACCGCGAGGAGCTGGGTGATCTGTTGCTGCAGATCGTTTTTCAATCCGAGCTGCGCTTTGCCGAGGGACAATTCGGCATCGACGACGTGGCCCACGGCATCGTCACCAAGCTGGTCAGCCGCCACCCCCACGTGTTCGGAGATGTGAAGGTCTCGGGGTCGGATGACGTGCTGGCGAACTGGGCCAAGCTCAAGGCCACGGAGAAGGCGAGAAAGGGGAAGCATGGGGCCCTGGACGGCATCCCGCGCAGCGCCCCCGCCCTGTTGCGCGCCACCCGCGCCGGCGAGAAAGCGGGCGCCGTGGGGTTCGATTTTCCCGACGCTGAAGCGGCCCGGGCCAAGGTGGACGAGGAACTGCGTGAGCTCGACGAGGCGCGCACCCACGTCGATCGCGCCGAGATGTCGCGCGAGCTGGGCGACGTGCTGTTCGCGGTGGTTAACCTGGGACGCAAGCTGAACCTCGACCCGGAATCGGCGCTCCGTGCGGCGACGGATAAGTTCGCCCGCCGCTTCGCAGCGGTCGAATCGGCGCTGGCCGCTCAGGGGCGCAAGGTCGCCGACGCCACGCCGGAAGAGCAGGATCGTCTCTGGGAGGCCGCCAAATCGGAGGAGGAAGCGGCGGGGGCCGCCCTCGCGCCACCGCCACCGCCACCACCGACCGACCCACGCCGGTAAGTCGTGTCGATGCAGACTTGGGTATCGCCGGACCAGAGGCAGGCACCGCCGAATAGTGACGGCGGCGGTCGCTCTCAAGCGCCGGGCGCACGCCTCCGCGCAGAAGCGGTCTCCTTCGCCTACCGGGGCCTGGAGGTGTTGCGGTCTGTCTCCGTGGACGTGAAGCCTGGTCGGGTGGTGGGCGTCCTCGGTCCCAACGGCTCGGGCAAGACCACCTTGATTCGCTGCCTGCTGGGGGTCCTGCCTCCGCAGTCGGGACGCGTACTGCTAGACGAAGTCGATATCCGCCAGGTGGGCCGCCGCGCGTACGCGTTGCGCGTGGCCGCCGTTCCCCAAGAGATGCCCACGGACTTCCCCTTGCGCGTCGGAGAGCTGGTGTTGCTGGGGCGTCTCCCTCACCTGCCAGCGGGCGGATTGGGCTTCGAGACGGCCGCCGATCATGCCGCGGCCGAAGCGGCGCTGGCGGCGTGCGGGGTGCGGGCCCTCGCGGAACGGTCCATCAACGAGATCTCCGGCGGCGAGTTGCGCCGCGTGTTCATCGCGCGCGCCCTTTGCCAGGCAGCGCCAGTGTTGCTGCTGGACGAACCCACCGGCGGCCTGGATCTGAAGCATCAGCGCGCCATCCTGGAGTTGCTTCGCGGACAGGCCGCCAGCGGCGTCGCGGTGCTGGTGGTACTGCATGATCTCAACCTGGCGGCCGCAGTTTGTGACGAGCTGCTCTTGCTGAAGGACGGGACCACGGCGGCCTGCGGGACACCCGATGAGGTGCTTACCCCCGAGACCGTGGCGGAGGTTTACGGGGTACGGATGACAGCCGCCGAGGTCGACGGCCGTCGCTTTCTGGTCCCCGCTCCCCCATGAAGCAGCCGCAGCCGGTCGGCGCAACCTGAGCGCGCGCGACCGTGATACCATCGTCCGTGCGACGATGACGCGCGGTGAAGCATAGTGGGTCGCATCGGCGACGACGAGATGTTCGCCCGGGTCGAGGAGCACGTGTTGCAGCGGATCGAGTCCGCGGACCTGGACCTGCCGGTGGTGCCGAGCGTGGCCGCCCGTTGCCTGGAGTTGCTGTCTCATCCCGATTTTTCGGTCAACGACCTGGCCCGGCTGATCGAGAACGATCCCTTGATGGCCGCGCGGGTCGTTCACCTGGCCAACAGCGCGGGCCGGGCCACCCTCGAGCCCGCTCGCTCGGTGGTGCAGTCGGTGATGCGCCTCGGCGCCGACGAGCTTCGCTCTTTCATGATCGAAGTATCGGCGTTCCCCATCTTCGAATCCCACGATCGCACCATCGCCGTGTTCGGCCGCGCCCTGTGGACCCACTCCGTGGCGGTGGCTCTGCTGGCGCGGGGGGTGGTGCGCAAGATCAGCAACGCGGGGGGCGCCGGCGGTAGTCACCTCAGGTCTGGAGACAAACAACCTGAAGCCGCGTACCTGGCGGGATTGCTGCACGACATCGGCAAGCCAGTGATGGCGGCCATGCTGCTGGATGCGGAACGACGGCTATTCAACGTGCGCACCCGGAGCTGGCTGTTCCCGCTGACCTGGCTGGCGCTGATCGACAAGTCCCACCGCCGCGTCGGGTTGGCCCTGGCAAGCTCCTGGCGCCTGCCCGATCTGGTGGTCCGCAGCGTGCGCGACTGTGACAATTACGATACAAACGATCCCGCGAATCCCGCCAACGCCGTCCGCTTCGCCAACGCCCTGGCCAAGCTGGGCGGGGTCTACGTGGGGGATTTCGACCCCGCCGACGTCGATTCGCTGGTCTTCGTGGGACGCCGGCTGTTCTCCCTTTCGGACGACGATATCGCCGCGATGATCAAGGGGCTCCGGGAACGGGTCGACGAACGCCTGGCCTGAACGCGCCACTTCCTTCCAGTTGCTCCCGATTCGCGTCGCGTCACCCGTCATTTCAGCCGTCTTGTCGTGTTCCTTGCCATTTGCCAGAACCGACGAGTCGCGATAATGGTCGGAGTACATGCACATTTTGGTGAACACCGGCGGCGGCGATGCACCCGGCCTGAACGCGGTTATTCGAGCGGTCACCCTTTCTGGGCTCCGTCGTGGGTGGAAGGTCACAGGCATCCGGCGCGGCTATCACGGCCTTCTGCAGCCGGAGAGCGAAGGCTTGATCGAGTTGACCAGGGACAAGGTGCGCGGCATCGCCCACCTGGGCGGCACCATTCTTGGCACGGTGAACAAAGGACATCCCTTCGAGTTCATCACCGACATGGGCGGCAAGAAGGTCCTCACCGACATCTCTGACCAGATCATGGACCGCTACCGGGCCATCGGCGCCGACGCGGTGGTGGCCATCGGTGGCGACGGCGCCTTCCGTATCGCCAGCCGTTTCGCGCAGAAGGGGATGAAGATCGTCGGGGTTCCCAAGACCATCGACAACGATCTCTCCTGCACGCAGGCCACCTTCGGCTTCGACACCGCGGTGACGGTCGCCACCGAGGGCATCGACCGACTGCACACCACCGCCGAATCGCACGAGCGGGTGATGGTGGTCGAGGTGATGGGCCGTTACGCAGGATGGATCGCCATGCACGCCGGCGTGGCTGGCAACGCGCACGTCATCCTGATGCCCGAGATCCCCTACGACATCAACAAGGTGGTGGCGCACCTGAAGCGCCGCTACGCCAGCGGTCGCCGTTACGCGGTGGTGGTCTGCGCCGAAGGGGCCGCACCCAAGGACGGCACCATGAGCACCATCGGCGAGGAGCTGGGGCGCGAGGTGCGCATCGGCGGCCTGGCGGAGCAACTGGCCACCCAGATCAACAAGCTAACCGGGTTCGAGACCCGCTCGTTGGTGCTCGGTCACCTGCAGCGCGGTGGCAGCCCCACCCACCGCGATCGCTTGCTGGCGCTGCGCTTCGGGGCGGCGGCGGTGCGCATGGTGGAAGAAGGCAAGTTTGGCCACCTGGTGGCCTACCACCCGCCCCACATGGTGCCGGTGCTCATCGAGGAGGCCATCGCGGTGATGAAGACCGTCCCACTCGATTCCGACACGGTGCAGACCGCGCGCGACCTCGGCATTTGCCTAGGCGACTGACGACTGACGACTGACGACTGACGACTGACCCCCGCCTTCACGCCGTCGGCAGGACCAGCGTCAAGGCCTGCGCGGCGCTGGCGAAGTCTTCAGGCGGCGGCGCGGTGACCGTGAGGGGACCGGCGGCGCCAGCCCAGGGGAGCCGCAGCTCGAACGCGTGCAGCAGCAGGCGCGCGTTCGTGCGAGCGCCTGCGACCGTCTCACCCACCACCGGACAACCAGCGTCCGCCAGGTGACGGCGGATCTGCCGGGTGCGGCCGGTCTCGAGGTCGATCTCCAGCGCCGCGGCGACGGGCGACCGGGCCACCACCCGGGCGTGGGTGATAGCCGGGCGGCCATCCAGCGGCGCCTCCATGGTGCGGGTCTCCCAGGGTGGACAGGGGGAGACCACCGCCAGGTAGCGGCGGCCAATGGCGTGGGTGGCGAACGCTTCATTCAGCTTGGCCTGGGTCTCCCGGTCGCGTGCCACAACGATCAGGCCGCTGGTCGCCGCGTCCAGCCGGTGCGTGACGAAGGGCGTGGCGCGCGTGCGGCGCAGCCAGTCCGAGAGTGTTCCCTCCGATCCTGACCGGGTCGGCTCCACTGGCATGCCGGCGGGCTTGTCGATCACCCACAGCTCGTCGCGTTCCACCACGATTCGCGGCGCGCCGTGCATGCCGGTGATGCGCGCCCGGGCAGGTTGCTCCCAGGAGATGGCCTCGCCGGCCCGCACCGCCCGCGAGCTGATCCCCGTACGCTTGCCCGCCACGAACACCACGCCGGCGGCGATGAGCCGCCTGGCCTCCCCCCGACTCACGTCGGCGCCGAGCGCCGCCATGGCCCGGTCCAACCTCTCGCCGGCCAGCGCCGGAGGAACGATCAAGGTAGTGGGTGGGGGACGGGCCATGTGGCAGACACAACGAACGGGCGATATAACGGCCACGCGACAACCTGTCCAACCTGTTTTGGTCCCATCACCAGTTCCGTCTGCGCAAGGAGACTGCCATGAGCATCACACTCGGTTCCATTGCCCCCGATTTCACCCAGGAGTCCACGGAGGGCACCATCAAGTTCCACGAATGGATCGGGGACAAATGGGCGGTGTTGTTCTCGCACCCCAAGGACTTCACCCCGGTCTGCACCACGGAACTCGGCATGGTGGCCAAGCTGAAACCGGAGTTCGACAAGCGCAACGTCAAGGTGATCGCCGTCAGCGTGGATGACGTGAAGTCACACCAGGGCTGGACCAGCGACATCGAAGAGACGCAGGGCACCAAGCTGAACTTCCCCATCCTGGGTGACGCCGACCGCAAGGTGTCCGCGCTGTACGGGATGATTCACCCCGAATCGAACGACACCCAAACGGTCCGGTCGGTGTTCGTGATCGACCCCAAGAAGAAGGTGCGGCTGATGATCACCTACCCGGCAAGCACGGGCCGCAATTTCGCCGAACTGCTGCGGGTGATCGACTCGCTGCAGCTCACGGACAGCCATTCAGTGGCCACCCCGGCCAACTGGCAAGACGGCGACGACTGCGTGATCGTCCCCGCGCTGCAGGATCCCGAGGTCCTGAAGCAGAAGTTCCCCAAGGGGTACCGGGTGGTGCGTCCTTACCTGCGCATGACGCCCCAGCCGAACAAGTAGTCCGTTCCCAGAAGGTGCTTGGCCGTAGCGGCGGACGTAATCGTCCGCCGCTTTTGTTTCCGGCGCATTTCGGCGAGCGGCTGAGCGGCCATTGCCGCGTTCCCGGATACCGCGCGCGATGGGAGTACCCCGCGGTTTGCGTTATCATGGGGGCTTTCATGTACCTTTCGCCATGGCCATGACCCCTCCTGAAGAAGCAGGTCCCGACACCGGCGACTCGTTGCGGGGGAAGGTGATCGCGGGGAACTTCCGTATAGAGCGGCTGATCGGAAGCGGGGCGATGGGGAACGTCTATCAGGCCGAACAGCTCTCGCTTGGCAAGGAGGTGGCGGTGAAGGTGCTTCACCCGCACCTGAGCAGCGACGAGAAGCTGGTGCGCCGTTTTCAGCGCGAGGCCAAGAGCGCCTCCCGTCTCAACCACGCCAACTCCATCCAGATCATCGACTCGGGCCGTGACGGCGACGGCACCCTGTACATCGCCATGGAGTTGCTCAGCGGACGCGATCTGTCGCAGGTGATCAAGGACGAGTTTCCCCTTCCGGTTCCGCGGATCGTACGGATCATGTCCCAGGTGCTCTCTGCGCTGGACGAGGCGCACGCGCACGGGGTGATTCACCGCGACCTGAAGCCGAGCAACATCATGCTCATTGAACGACGAGGCGAACCAGATTTCGTCAAGGTGTGCGACTACGGCATCGCCAAGGCCCAGCACGACGAGAGTGCCGCGGAGTCGCAGATGCTGACCATCCAGGGCCTGGTTTGCGGCACGCCGGAAT
>JBDSME010000308.1:0-3533 GCA_039916065.1 Polyangia bacterium | reverse complement strand
ATGCTGCTGCTGATGTTCGGAGACATCCGGTCGGCCATCGCCGTGTTCGCGGGCGCGCCCTTCGCTCTGGTGGGTGGGGTGCTGTCGCTGGTGGTGCGTGGTTTGCCTTTTTCCATCCCGGCGGCGGTGGGCTTCATCGCCGTGGCGGGCGTGGCGGTCTTGAACGGCGTGGTGATGGCCAGCGAGGTGCAGCGCTATCTCCTGAAGGGCGAGACGGGACTGGAACCGATCCGCCGCAGCGCCTTGACCGTGCTGCGGCCGGTGCTGACAACGGCGCTGGTGGCCGCGGTTGGATTCATTCCCATGGCGATCTCCACCAGCGCTGGCGCCGAGGTGCAAAGGCCGCTGGCCACGGTGGTCATCGGAGGCATCATTTCCTCGACGCTCCTCGGCCTGATGGTCCTCCCCGTCTTGCTGCGCCTGCTCGTCGGTCAGAAGGCAGAGGCCGACGCCGCGTCCGAGCGTGCCACCTAGTGCACCGCCGTCGCAATAGCATCAACGCTGCGCGCCCGATCCAGCGGCCCCGCTGCGTTGCTCCTCCTCGCAATACGTCGAGTATTGGTCGTCGTCGCGCCTTGCGGGACTCGCAGCCTCGAACGCGAATCATTGACGTTATTGCGACGGCGGTGCACTAGCGGTCGCGCCGTAGGCGCGAGGGGTTGGGGGTGGGTGGTCCGTCCGCGTATTGCAGCCCGGCCGAGTGAAACTCACGGGCTGCTAAGGTCGATGCCTCTACATCTCCATGGGACATATTTATTTCAAGCGGGTGCGTTGCACCTCGCCGAACGTGTCGGTGGGTTCCTGGTGGGCGCGGACCACCGAGGTGATAGCGTCGCCGTCGAATTCATAGATGTTGTATCGGGCGCGGCGGTCGGCCGCGCCCGCGTAGGATGCGGAGCCGGCGCCCACCACGGGTATCTGCGAGTCGCCTGGTCCCTGCAGATGTGCCACTTCGTCCTGGTGGTCGTGGCCGTGCAAGACCAGGTCGGCGCCACATCGGGCAAGCGTCTCCGCCAGGGCTTGCCGATCCTTGAGATTGCGCTCCTCCCCGCCCTTGTGTCGCACGGGCGGATGATGGAGCAGCACCACGCGTTTGCGGCCGCGCAAGGCCAGTGACGTCAACGTGGTCTCGACGCGGGCCAGTTGTTCCGGCCCGAGCTCGCCCCAGGCGCCCAGATCGCCGGTGGCCACGCAACTGTTCAACGACACCAGGGCCAGCGGACCGCGCAAGCGCACGAAGGGGTACTGGTTTCCTCCCTGGCCAGGTCGGCCGCCGCCCGCGCCAGCCGCGTCGGTCGTCTGGTACGCCGCGAACAGCGTCTCGAATGCACCCCGCGCCACCACGTCGGGCACGTAGGCGTCGTGGTTCCCCGGAATCACCGTGATGTCGCGCGCTGGCCGCTGCAGGGCCGTCAGCCACTGCAAGGCCGCCCGCCACTCGCCGTCCAGGGACACGTTGGACAGATCTCCCGTGACCGCCAGATGGTCGGCCGCCTGGGCGCGCAGATCTTCCCCCAACGCCGCCAGCAGCTCCATCTTGTGCTTGCGGCGTCTATTGACCACCAAATTGAGAGCGCCCACCGCGCGCTTCCCCAGGAAGTCACCCAGATGCGCACCATCGAACGAACGAAAGTGGGGATCGGTGACGTGCGCCAATCGAAACATCTAGTGCCCCGTTCCCGCACCCGCAAGCCCTGGCGCCACATCGGGTGACGGCGGCAGCGGCGCCATCTGCACGTCGGCCATCACGCCAAAGTGGTCCGACGGATACACGCCCTCGGAGTCCGCGTCGTCGAAGATAACGCCCGCGCCGTGGATGGTCCCGCGCCCATCGCGGCGGGGCGCCGTGACGAAGATGTAGTCGATGCGGCGGTCCGCGCGAAGCCAGTCCATCCGCGCCCGAAAGGGGTTGTGGCGGGCCCAGGTGATTCCCGGCTCGCCACCGCGCGTCGTTGCCCAGGCGTCCTGGTAGAACACCCGGCGATCGTCCAGCGTCGTCAACCCAGACAGCCAGCGAATTTCATCCGCTTCCGGCACGGTGTTGAAGTCACCCAGCAGCACCTGCGGCTGCTCCAATCCAGTGGCGCGCGCCGTGACCTCGGCATCCAGCGCCAGCACCTGATCTTCGCGCTGGCGGCCCTCGTGCTGCCGGTAGCTGAGGTGGGTGGTGTGAACCCACAGCGGGCCGAACGGCCCCGCCAGCTCCACGGACAGCACCATCCGCCCTTCGTTCTCCGTCGCGTGTGGCAGGCGGCGGTGAGCGCTCGATTTCACCGGGAACCGCGAGACGACTGCCAGCCCTTCCAGGCCCCCGCCCCATTCAGTGGCCGACGCAAAGGCATGGTGACCATGCAGCCGTTCGGCGAGTTGCGCTGCCTGGTTGGCAAGCCGCCCCGGCACCTCGCGAACCTCCTGCAATGCCACCACATCGGGCGCCAGGCGCTCCAACTCCGCGCCGACCAGGTCCAGCCGGCGCTGGTGGGGGCCGTTCTCGCCCCACAGGTTCAGCGTCACGAACCGCAGGACGCCCGTCGGACGCGTCTGCGCGGCGCTCATGTCCCCCGGTAGGTGCACTTGCTGTCCGTGGTCTCCCAGACGGTGACGCCGGATAGCTGAGGAATGCGGGGGTGCATGGCAGCCCAGATGTAAGCGGCCAGGTTCTCGCACGTGGAGTTCTCCAGGCCGGCCACGTCGTTCAGGTAATGGTGGTCCAGACGGTCGTGAAGCGGGCCCCAGCATTCGTCGATGACACCAAAGTCGATCAGCCATCCCGTCGCCGGATCGACCGCGCCCGTGATCAGCAGCTCGACCTTGTAACTGTGGCCATGCACGCGCGAGCACTTGTGCCCCTCGGCCACCCGCGGCAATCGGTGCGCCGCCTCGAATCGATATTCCTTCATCAGCTCGACGATCATTTCCCCCCAAGACTACCAGACCGGCGCGTGCCCTCACCCTGACCCTCTCCCAAAGGGAGAGGGCAAACGGTAGGCGGGTCGCGGGCGCAACCCTACAATCCACCGCCTGAGACGACATCATCAACCCTGCACGTGCTCCAGACGCCGCGTGCACCCAACCCTTCACCTGCTCCAGACGCCCGCGTGCACCCAACTGTTTGCCCTCCCCCGCTTGCGGGGGAGGGGCAGGGTGAGGGCCCGACCTTCTCGGTAGGCCATGCGGGAGCGGACGTTTCGCGAGAACCTCCGTCGGGGTGGCCGCGCCAGCTCCGCCGTATATGCTGACCGCCTTGCCTGGTTCCGGCGGTCTGCTGTCCGAGTTTCGCGTCCTCGATCGGCGCGTGTTCATCCTGGCGGCGGCCCGGATGGTGGTGACCCTGGGGTTCGCGGCGGTGTTGCCCTATCTCGGCGTCACCCTGCACCGGGACCGCGGCGTCTCGGCCACCGTGGTCGGCATCATCTGGACGGCAGCCGGGCTGTCCGGCGCCGCCATGCAATGGGTGGCGGGCGAGGTCGCCGACAGGGTGGGCCGCCGCCCCGTTCTGCTGGCGGCCATGCTGTTGCGGACGGCCAACCTTG
>JBDSME010000307.1:0-2983 GCA_039916065.1 Polyangia bacterium | reverse complement strand
TGCTGGTTCTCCACCGCCGTTATCGACGTGAAGGTCTCATCGACCAGGGTGTCGGTGGGGTCGATCTCGGCTGCCCAACGGTCGTGAAATTCAGACTCGTTGTGGCGACGCTGCGCCTCGGCTCCTGGCGACGACATGCGCCACGTTCTACGACGGTTTCCCTGCGCACTGCAAGCCACCCGAACCCGGCTGGCAACAGCTCAGCAGCCTGTCCCCGTAAACGGGCAGGCTGCATACGGGGACCTGCACGCCCTCCCTCCCCACCTCGCGACCTTCGGTCGCGACCCCTAGCGGGCCCCGGGCCGTTTCACCAGCACCACCGCCGGGCGATCGGCCACCGTGACGTAACCCGCCCGCACGGCCGCCTCGTACTGAATCGTATCCACGGAGATGGGATTCACCTTGCCATAGAGGATGTAATCCGTCCCCTCCCAGCCGGTGGAGATGTTCCAGCACTCGATGCGGTTCGACACGTGCGGCAGCTCGCGATCCGAGGCCGCCAGGATGGCGTCCCGGGGCACCATGGCCGCCAGTTCGTGGATGTCACGCCGCCGCTGGATCTGTTCGGCCGTCGGTGGCTGGAAGTCGATGAACCCGTAAGACGAATGGAAGGCCTGGCGCGGTGGGATGGCGCCCCAGTGCACGGTGGTCAGTACGGTGGCGCACACCAGCGTGGCCACCGCCGCCCGCCGCCGCACCACCCCCGGCCACCCTGGGTGCTGACGGGCCATGCCGGCCAGGGCCAGGGCCGCCGCCGGGAAGATATAGGGGATGAAGTAACCCGAATACTGGTAGCCAATGTCCAGGGTGGGCGGGTAGCCGGTGGTGAGCAGGGTGAAATAGGCGCCCGGCAGAATGCTCAACGCCAGGTGGATGCGGCGCAGAGGCAAGAAGGCCACCGGCGTGAGGATCTGCAGGAGGTAGCGCAGCTTCTCGGCGGTGAGCAGCGTGGTGAACGTGAACACCGGGTTGGTGAGGATGGTGCGAATGATGCCCCGGAAATTTCCCTCGCCGGCGGGAAACAGATGCCGGTAGTGATCGGCGAATCCCCAGGTGCCGACCGCTGGCATGATAACGAACCGCAACAACACGAAGTAGGCCAGCGACACCACCAGGATGATCACGCCGGCGCGCGTGCGGTGGCCGGTCAGCAGCAGGAACAGGCCGAACACCGCCGTGCCAATGGAGATGTCCTCCCGGCAGAGGATGGTCAGAACGAACAGCGCCACGAACAGCTTCATCCGGCGCACATCGAAGCAGTCGATGGCGGCCAACATGAACGCAGCCGCTACCGGCTGGAAGTGAATGTCGAAGAACTGGGCGCCGTGCAGCGGCGGGTACAGGTAATACGCCAGCGCCACCAGGAGCGCGGTGGATCGGGCCAGCCGGCGGGCGGCGATGCGATACACGAAGATCCCGGCGCACCCCAGCAAGACCGCTTGCAAGATCAACAGCGTCTCGGCGCGCGGCGCCAGGGCGTAAAGGGGCAACAGGAAGAACATGGTGGCTTCGGCGTGGTTCCGAAGCTCGCTCCAGTTGCCACCGCGGATGAGGGTGGTGCAACGGAAGGGGTGTCCGTGCAGAAAGTTGTAGAACTGGTTGTCAATCTGTCCCAGGTCCCAGGTGAAGGTGTTGAACCGGTGGTGGTTCCGGACGGTGAAGAAGGACATGTAGGCGATGTAGAAGATCGCCATGGCGGCGATGGTGGCCGCCGGAATGCCCAGCCTCAGCCGGGGCGGCAGCCGGTCCCGCCATCCCACCACGCGGGTTTGTAGGCGGTGCCACCAGCGCGGCGGCGACACCGGGGCGACCGATGAGGGCGGCCAGGCCGTACCGGCGCCCGCGTCGGCGGCGACCACCCGTCGTTCGGAGTAGGCGGAAAAATGCAGGCGCCACAATGGCTCCACCGCCAGCAGGAACGCCGCCAGACACAACGCAAGCTTGAGGGGGTCGGTCGTCCAGGCTTCACGCACCAGCAAGCCAGGCAGGACGCCCACCAGTACGAGGGGGGCGAAGAAGCGAGCCGCCCAGAGCAGCCGCGCCAGACCAGCTTCGGTGCTGCGGCGCAGGTAGAGCGCGCCAGCCACGACCAGACCACCGGCGGCGCCCCCGGCCAGGGCCAGCAGCAACAGGTTGCGCCCGCGGTGGGACAGCGCGTTCGAGCTGACGAGCGCCGCCAGATTCTGGTAGCCGAGCTGCGAGCAGGCCAGGCCCACGGAAGCTCCGATCAACGCCAGGGCGCCCGCGCCACGCACGAAGGCGATCAGGTTGCGGTCGGGGATGGGGCGGCCGAGATCAGGCTTCATCGTTCACTTCCCGACCGGACATCCGGTTGAATAACGCTGGCCGGCGGCGCCAGATTGATCTCCTCCCTCACCACGTAAAGGGGGCGCCGCTTCACTTCCTCGTAGATGCGCCCCACGTACTCACCCAGGATGCCTGTCATGAGCAACTGTGCGGAAGAGCCCAGTCCCACCAGGATCATGATGGTGGTCCAGCCCGGCACCACCCCGCGATTGAAAAGCTTGACCCAGATCGCCCACAGACCGCCCGCCAGCGCCACGATGCCCGCCCCCGCGCCCAGCCAGATGGCCATCTTCAGGGGCACCGTGGAAAACGAGGTGATGCCGTCAACCGCGAAGCGGAGCATCTTGCGCAGCGGGTACTTGGTTTCGCCGGCAAAACGCGCCGGCCGTTCGTACCGCACGGCGGTCTGGCGGAAGCCCACCCAGGCCACCATGCCGCGCACGAAACGGTGCTGTTCGCGAAGGGCGCGCATGGTCAGCACCACGGGACGGCTCATCAGGCGGAAGTCCCCGGCATCGACGGGAATCGAAACGCCGCCCAGCATGGCCCGCAACAGCCGATAATAGACCGCGGCGGTGGCCTTCTTGAACCAGGTCTCCCCGTGACGCTTGGAGCGGACGGCGAACACCACGTCGAATCCTTCCCGCCAGCGCACCAGCATCTCGCTCACCACCTC
>JBDSME010000306.1:0-2821 GCA_039916065.1 Polyangia bacterium | reverse complement strand
TACCTCAACAGCGTCAACCTTCCCTACAAGATGGGCACCGAGAAGGCCTACAGCACGGACGCCAACTGTCTGGGCGCCACCCACGAAGCCAAGGATCTGGAGTTCCTGGACAAGGGGATCCGCATCGTGAACCCCATCATGGGAGTGGCCTTCTGGCGCCCTGAGATCCCCGTTGCGCCCGAGGAAGTGACGGTTGGTTTCGAGCAGGGATTGCCCGTGACCGTGAATGGCAAGCGGTTCACCTCGTCGTTCGAGCTGTTCACCGCCTGCAACACCATCGGGGGCCGGCACGGCCTGGGGATGAGCGACCAGATCGAAAATCGGGTCATTGATGCCAAGAGCCGCGGCATCTACGAGGCCCCGGCGATGGCTCTCCTGCACATCGCTTACGAGAGGCTGCTCTCCGCCATTCACAACGAGAACGCCACCGACCAGTACTTCGTGATGGGGCGCCGGCTGGGGCGGCTGCTCTACGAGGGCAAGTGGTTCGACCCCGAGGCCATGATGTTGAAGGATGCCCTGGCGCGGTGGATCGCCCCTTCGATCACGGGCTCGGTGACCATCGAGCTGCGCCGGGGCGATGACTACACCATCGTCTCCACCACCGGCGACAACATGGCGTATGACCCGCACAAGCTCTCCATGGAGAAGGTGGAGGGGCTGTTCACGCCGGAGGATCGCATGGGCGCCCTGGAGATGCAGAACCTGTCGGTGCTGGACAACCGCGCCTTCCTGCTGAATCACCTTGAAGTCTCGCGCCGCCTGGCAGAGGGCCCGGCCCGCCGCGAGCTGAGCGCCATCCTCGGCGAGGAGGCCGTCACCGGGGGAGACGAGCTACCCGCTGGCGAGGACAAGGACCCGGGGCAGGGCCCGGGCCCGGGCCCGACCGGCAAGACCAAGTAGCTGTCGCATCACCGGGAGCGCCGGGACCGGGGATGGTGCGGGTCGCTACGTGCCCGCTGACGCGCCGATCTCTTTCGGCGAATACCCGCTCCGTTTCGCGGTTACGCGGATCTGCTCTTACGCGCGTGACCCTTGGCCGGCGGGTCGGTGTCCTCGACACCTTCCGGCGGCGCGGTGCCTTTGAAGTCCTGCATGACGGCCACCAGCAGCTCTTCTTTCAGAAAGGGCAAGGTGGCGGTGATCCCCATGCGCAGTGCCGTGCCCACGATCCGGGCCGTCAGACGGGTGAACAGGCCGCCGCCCAGAACGTAGCCGACCCCTACCGCGGCCGCGACCACGGCGTAGGGGTTGCGTTCCAGCCGATCGGTCAGGGCGGTGGTGGCCAGTGACAGAGAATCTGACGATTCTTTGATCATGGCGCCTCTCTCAGCTCCTCTCGCGGCGCGCCAGCCGCGCCACCAGGTACCCGAGTGCCGCGGCGCCCACCAGACAGGCCGCCGGGTGCTCGTTGATCAGAGAGCGCGCCTGCTCATTCAGCGATTCCAGACGTCGCTTGCCGTCCTCGAGGTGAGGACGAACCCGCTGCGTCAGGTTGTCCGTGGTGCTCTTCAGCTTTTCTTCGATGCTGTCTTGTAGCTTGCTCGTGTCCATTGGGTATCTCCTTGATCGACCTCAACTGATTTCGCTCCTCGCGGGGCGTGCTTGGACCTTGGGCGCTTCAATGTCGTCGTCCCAGCAGCAGTCCCACCGCGAAGGCAACGGTCAGGCAGCGACCTGGCCGCCGCCGCACCCACTCGCGCCAATCGATGGCTCGGTTGAACTCCTGTTCCAGCTTCATCACCGACAACGCGACGCGCTCCCGCGCCTCGGCAATCTCCGCCTCGGCGCGTAAGAATGCCGGATCGCGCGGGCCGTTCGCCCGCAAGCCGTTTGGCCGCAATGCGAGCGCGCTTGCGCCGCCGTCGTCGTCCTGCTCAGCGGCCATTGATCGGTTCCAGGGCGGTGCCGGCGACAGCCGCGCCACGGGTGGGCCCGCGACCAGCCGCGATCAGCGTCGTCGCGCTCTGATTGAGTTCGTCGGTGGTGTTTTGCAACAGGCGCGGGTGCCGCCGGCGCCTGAACGCCAGTAACATACCGACGGCCGTCCCGACGACGTGCAGCAGTCCCAGGCCCAGAAAAGACCAGCCCACTCTCCTTTGGCCGCCCAGCAGCAGTGCCACACCGGTCATGGTCAACGTGTACCCTATCACCATCAGCACCACGTAGATGGCGATCAGCGCCGCACGCGATCCCATGGCGCGAAGCTCGGCGGTGAGCTCCAGTTGCGCCAGTTTCACGTGCCGGATGACCAGCTGTCCCACCCCTTCGGCAGTCTCACGCAGCAGGTCCGCCACCGAACCGAAACTCGCAGGACCGGACCTTCGACCTTGTCCGCCACGTGGCCCGGTCCCGTCTCCCCCCTGCCGCCCGGTAGTGTCGTCGTCCTTCACGGTTCCCTATTCATACGCCTTTCCTTGAACCCCGGCCAGGCGCGCAGCAGCGAGGCAGAAGGTTAAACGCGCCAGAAGACCAGGATGGACAGGCAGTGGAAGCGGGAGTCGGACGACTGGCGCACCAAGGTGTCTACCGGGATGCGCTCCGGGTGGGAGCGCAACCAGGCGGTGACGTCGTCCCCCAGGCGTTCGCGACGGCTCATGGTCGTCGCCGAGAACACCGTCATGCCCTGGTAGGCGGGCTGCTTGTCCGTGGAATTCATTGGTGCACCACCCTCAGCTTACGCCATGCGGTCGCGACATGCCCAGCCGGATGGTCGTCCGTCCCCGGTGGCACGGGGGCGCGAAGCGGGCGCGACAGGCGGCGGCCTAACCGCAATGCTGTTCATCTAGCGGGGCTGGCAGACGTGTCAGTGGTTCCAAAA
>JBDSME010000305.1:0-6613 GCA_039916065.1 Polyangia bacterium | reverse complement strand
GGGAGGGGCCCCCGATGGTCTCGGGGGTCGGGGCGTGCAAGTGCCACTTGCCGAGACTTCGCAGCCTCCACGGCAATGGCTTCCTCAGCAACGACCAAGATCCCGATCCAGCCTGGGCCAAGCCGGTTGCCGCACGGATGACATGGCCTCCCGACCCCGAGACCAGCGGGGAGGCGCCCGCAGCGGCAGGACCCGGCCACCCGGAGCCGGCGGACGCCTCAATGTGCCCGTGGTCGCGCGGACGGCGGCGGTCTCGACTTAGCCGCCCAGCTTTTTTTTCAGTTCGGCCAGGGCGTCGTCCACCGTGCTCTTCTCCGACAGCTCGTTGAGACGGCGCTCGGCGTCGACCGACGCCGCCGTGCGGCCCGAGAGCTCGTCGGCCAGGCCCGCCTCCGCCTCGACCGCGTCGATGCGGCTGGACATCCGTTCGAACTCATCGAAGGCGCTGGTCTTGCCCACACCGCCCACCCCGCCCAGTCCGCCGCGCTTGCTGGCGCGGGCCTTCTCCCGCAGCGTCCCCTGACGCAACTTCACGTCCTTGACCCGCGCGTCCAGGGCGCGCAACCCGGCCGCAAGTTGGTCGACGTAGACGCTTTGCTCCTGGAGAGCCTTGGCCGTCTCCGCGCGCTCCGCCTCGCTGGCGGCCTTGCGGTTGAGGGCCTCGCGCGCCAGGGCGTCGTCACCGGCCCGCACGGCGGTGGCGGCCCGGTCCTCCCAGTTCTTGGCCTCGGCGCCGAGGACCTCGATGCGCTTTTCCAGCCGCTTCTCTTCCCCCATGCACCGCGCGACCTCCCCGCGGGCGTCCCTGGCGGACTCATCCATGTCTCGCACCATCTGATCGATTTCCTTGCCGGGGTCCTGCATGGAATCGATCGCGTCGTTGACGTTGGATTTTATCAGGGTCGACAGTCTGCCCAGAATGCTCATCGCGGCCTCCGCGTTTCAGGTTAGCACTGTGTCATCGAACTCGCTGCGAACCGGCTGCCGCCGGCGGGGCGGCGCGGGACGGCGCCAACGACCCCGGGGCCACGGGATCCCGGACGAAAGCGTTGGTTGTGATACGTTTGGGGTGTGCGGCTCGAGGAGTTGATCGGACAGGAACAGGCGGTCACCGTTCTGCAGCGCGCGATCGCCACCGCGCGCGTCCCTCACGCCTACCTCTTTGAAGGGCCCGACGGCGTGGGCAAGCGGACGGCCGCGGTCGGCCTGGCGATGGCTCTGAACTGCGAGGCGCCCACGGGTCGGGCGGGAACCAGGACAGGAACCGGGGCAGCAACGGGCGCCGCTTGCGGCGTCTGCGAAAGCTGCCGCCGCATCGATCAGGGATTGCACCCGGACGTGGTGACCTTCGCCGCCGACGGCACTCAGATCGTGATGGAGCAAGCGCAGGAGATCGTGGCTTTGGGACAGCGCCGGCCGCACGAAGGGCGGGCCCGCGTGGTGATCGTCGATGGCGCCGAAGCCCTGAACGCCAACGCCTCGAACTGCCTGTTGAAGACGCTGGAGGAGCCTTCGTCTGGAACGCACCTGGTGCTGGTGACGGCGGCGCCCGATAGGCTGCTCGGCACCATTCGCTCACGAACGCA
Organism: Polyangia bacterium; assembly: GCA_039916065.1. Lineage (GTDB taxonomy): Bacteria > Myxococcota_A > Polyangia > Fen-1088 > Fen-1088 > FEN-1088. Next base: position 5,027 of record JBDSME010000305.1, on the reverse strand, counting down.
GCGGGTGAGATTCCGGCGTGTGCCGGCGGCCGACCTGCTGTCGCTGGGGGCCAGCCGCGGGATGGACAAGGTGGCAGCCCAGGTGGCCGCCGTGGTCGCCGATGGGTGCGTTTCCCGCTTTCTGGAGCTGGCGGCCAACACCGAGGACCACACCGCTCGCAATGCCACCGCGGCCCTGCGCGAAGCGGCACGAGGACGCGGCATCGCGGTGATCCTGGATACCGCCGTCGCGCTCGGCGACAAGGAATCCAAGCAGCGACTGCCGGAAGCATTGTCGCTGCTTGGCCGGGTCTATCGAGATGCCCTGGTCACCGTGGTCGGCGCGCCGGAACTGGCGGTGCTATCCGCCGTGCCTGACGGCGCTCCCGGCGATGCCGCCGGCAAAAAAGGAGGTTCCTCGCTTCCCGCGGAAATGGGCGGCGAAGGGGCAGCGGCAGACCGAGAGAGAGGCGCTCTGGAGTTGCCCACCCGACTGACCATTCCCGCGCTGGGGCGCGCCCTGGCGGCGGTGGCGGAGGCGGAGGCCGCCCTGGCTGGCAACGTCAACGCCGTGATGGCGCTGGAGCGGTTGCTCCTGAACCTGAGACGGGAAGAACGGATGGCGCCGTGAGCGACGGACCTTTTACGGGAGAGGTGCCGCCGCCCGAGGGCGGCAGGCCCAAGATCACGATCGGCGGTGGGGCCGGCGCGCGGCGCGAGCAGCAGGGTGGAGACCCGCCCCTCATCAACATCGCCGGCGTTCGCCTGCGGCCGGGCGGCCGCAGCTTCACCTGCGACGCCGGCGATCTGCTGCCCCAGGTTGGCGCGCGCGTGATCGTGCAGGCCGACCGTGGACAGGAGCTGGGCATCGTCATGGTGGCGCCCGCCCTTCGCCCATCCAAGGGGCGCATGCCGCGCATCGTACGGCTTGCTGACGAACGCGATCTGGCTCGCGCCGACGGCGAGGATCAGCGCGCGGAACAGGCGCTGGCCTTCGCCCGCCAGGCCATTCGCGCGCGCAACCTGGCCATCAAGGTGTTCCATGCCGAGGTCCAGGCCAGCGGCAAGGCCACCTTCTACTTCGCCTCGGACGCCCGCATCGACTTTCGCGATCTGGTCCAAGATCTATCCGCGCATCTGAGGTTGCGGGTGGAGATGCGACAGGTGGGGGTCCGGGATGAGGCCAAGATGGTGGGGGGCATCGGCTCGTGTGGTCGCGAGCTTTGCTGCAGCACCTTCCTTCCGCGGTTCGCCCCCATATCAATCAAGGCTGCCAAGAATCAGAACATCGCCCTGACGCCCTCCAAGGTCTCGGGGCAGTGCGGACGCCTCAAGTGTTGCCTGGTGTACGAGGAGTCCACTTACGTCGAGGCGGCCAAGACGCTGCCGCGCATGGGCAAGCGCGTGGAAACCCCCGATGGGGTGGGCCGGGTGGGTGATCTGGACGTGCTGCGTGGTCGAGTGCGGGTGCTGTTCCCCGACGGCCCCCCCAAGGTCTACGAAGGACACGAGCTGCGCCCGGCCAGCCTGCCCGCGGGTGCCCCCGACGGTCCCGCGTCGAACGAAAGTGCCGGAGGCGCTGGCGACGACCGCACCAAACACGCAACAAACAAGATAGATAAGTAGGGGCCGTGTCCCGCTTCTACATCACGACCCCGATCTATTACGTCAACGCCGCCCCCCACCTGGGGACCTTCTACACCACGGTGGTGGCCGACGCGCTGGCGCGCTACCACCGCGCGCAGGGGGACGACACGTTTTTTCTGACCGGGCTCGACGAGCATGGACAGAAGATCGAACGGATCGCGCGCGAGCGGGGCATGGACCCGCAGACCTACACCGACGGCATCGCCGCCCAGTTCATCGAGACGTGGAAGCGCGCCGGTATCTCCAACGACGACTTCATTCGCACCACCAGCGAACGCCACAAGAAGGCGGCGGCCGAGATGTGGGGACGCATTGATGCGGCGGGAGATCTCTACACCGCTGACTACGACGGCATGTACTGCGTCGGGTGCGAAGACTGGAAGTCGGAAGACGACGTGATCGTCGAAGGAGGCGAGAAGGTCTGCCCCATCCACCACCGGCCGGTGGAGCGGGTGACGGAGACGAACTACTTCTTTCGACTGTCGCGGTACGCCGACAAGTTGCTGGCGCTGTACGACACGCCCGGGTTCGTGCGGCCCGAGTCCCGGCGCAATGAAGTGGCGTCATTCGTCAGGGGGGGCCTGAAGGACATTTCGGTGTCGCGCATGAAGAAGTCCGTCACCTGGGGCATTCCCGTCCCGGGCGATCCCGATCACGTCATTTACGTCTGGATGGAGGCGCTGACCAACTACCTGACGGTGCTGGGTGGCCCCGAAGCGGTATCCCGGCCCGGCAACGCCCAGGACACCTGGCGAGGCGCTTATCATTTGATCGCCAAGGACATCCTGCGCTTCCACGCCGTGTACTGGCCCGCCATGCTCATGTCCGCCGGGCTGCCCATGCCCGCGGGAATTTTCTGTCACGGTTATCTCACTGTGAAGGGGCAGAAGATCTCGAAGTCGATGCCCGCCACGCGCGTCGACCCCGCCCAGATCGCCGAGGACCTCGGTGTGGAACCGCTTCGTTACTTCGTATTGCGCGAATACACCCTCGGCGGCGACGGGGATTTCACCTACGAGGCGCTGTTGCAACGGTACGAGTCGGACCTGGGCAACGATCTTGGAAATTTGTTGAATCGAACGGTCTCCATGGCGCACCGGTTCCAAGCCGGAAAGGTCGACGCCTACCAGCCGACCGACGCGGACGCCTCCGAAGAAGTGGTGAAGATCGGGCGTTCGTGGGTCACGCGCACTGCCGGCGCGCACTGGCAGGAGTTCGCCCCGGCGCAGGCCCTGGAGACGGCGTGGAAGCTCATTCGCGAGGCGAATCGCTACATCGACGCCAAGAAACCCTGGGAACTGGGCAAGGATCCCGCGCGGGTCCAGGGTGCCGGTTCGCTGGCGGCGGTGCTGGCCATCTGCTGCGAGGCCCTGCGCATCACCGCCCGCCTGGTGGCCCCCGCGATGCCCGCCACCGCCCGCAAGATCCTGCAGCAACTGGGGCGGCCCGAACAGGAAGCAGACAGCTGGCCGACCGATGGCGAATTCGCCTGGCCGGGAGGCACCGTGGGCGCCGCCGAGCCGCTGTTCCCGCGCTTCGACGCCGAGAAGAAGGCAGCGCTCATCGCCAAGTGGCTCCCCGATTCTCTGACCTCCTCCCCCCCCGCCGCCAGCACGGCGCCCTCCCCCACCCCGGCGGCTGGCCCGACCGGACCGGCGGCGCCCATCGACAAGGCCGACTTCGATCGTATCGATCTGCGCGCCGCCAAGGTGCTGACCTGCGAGCGCGTCCCCAAGACCGAGAAGCTCCTCAAGCTCACCCTCGACCTCGGCACCGAGCAGCGCACGGTCATCTCCGGCATCGCCGGCGCTTACACCCCCGAGACCCTCGTCGGCCGTACCGTCATCTATCTCTCCAACCTCAAGCCCGCCAAGATCCGCGGCGTCATCTCCCAGGGCATGATCCTGGCCGCTGGCGACACCACCGTCCTCGCCCTCTCCACCCTCGACACCGAAGTCCCCCCCGGCACCCCCATCCGTTGACACACCCGAAACATCCAAGTCGGTAGTCTTTCCAAGCACCAGAAGGCGCGGCTCCGCCGCGCCGGCGTCGCACTGAACGGGGGGGCCCGCGGGGGGGTCGCAAGACCCACCCGCGACCCTCGCAAGACCCACCCGCGCATGTTAATCATCGGCAACATGGCAAGTCCGAAACCGCTGATTGCACCTGGAGCAGAACCAATTCGCCTGCGCGCCGACGGGACGTTGGACGTCCCGGACCGGCCCATCATCCCGTTCATAGAGGGCGACGGGACGGGCCCGGACATCTGGCGCGCTTCGGTGCGGGTGCTGGACGCCGCCGTGGAGAAGGAGTTCGCCGGCAAGAAGAAGATCGCCTGGACCGAGGTTTACGCCGGCGAAAAGGCCAAGAATCTATTCGACAACTGGCTCCCCGATGAAACCGTGGACGCCTTCAAGACCTACCTGGTGGGCATCAAGGGTCCCCTCACCACGCCGGTGGGTGGTGGCATTCGTTCCTTGAACGTGGCTATTCGCCAGATCCTGGATCTCTACGTCTGCTTGCGACCGGTGCGCTACTTCACCGGAGTCCCCTCGCCCGTGAAGCGTCCCGAGAAGGTCGACATGGTGATCTTCCGTGAGAACACCGAGGACATCTACGCGGGGCTCGAGTTCGAGGCCGGCTCGCCCGAGCAGAAGCGCCTGCGCGAGATGCTCGCCGAGTTCGGCGGCAAGTGGGCAGAGATCAAGGAGGACTCGGGGCTCGGCATCAAGCCGATCTCCGAGACCGGCTCGAAGCGCCTGATCCGTGCCGCGCTCAATTACACGATCAAGCGCGAGCGCAAGAAGCTCACGCTCGTGCACAAGGGCAACATCATGAAGTACACGGAAGGCGCGTTCCGCGGTTGGGGCTACGAGCTCGTGAAGGACGAGTTCAGCGATGTCGCCGTCGGGTGGGACGACTGCGGCGGCGACCCGGGCGACAAGATCCTCGTGTCCGACGCCATCGCCGACATCACCTTGCAGCAGGTGCTCACCCGCCCCGACGAATGGGACGTGATCGCGACCATGAACCTCAACGGCGACTACCTCTCGGACGCGCTCGCCGCGCAGGTGGGCGGCATCGGCATCGCCCCCGGCGGCAACATCAACTACGTCACCGGCCACGGCATCTTCGAGGCCACGCACGGCACCGCGCCGAAGTACGCGGGGCAGGACAAGGTGAACCCGGGCTCGGTGCTGCTGTCCGGCGTGATGATGTACGAGCACCTGGGTTGGCAGGACGCAGCGGACGACATCGTCCGAGCGCTCGAGGCCACGATCGCCGACAAGATCGTCACCTACGACTTCGCCCGTCTCATGGACGGCGCGAAGGAAGTCAAGACGAGCGAGTTTGCCGCAGCCATAGTCGAACGGCTGTAAAGCGCGACATGAAGCGAGCGG
>JBDSME010000304.1:0-3673 GCA_039916065.1 Polyangia bacterium | reverse complement strand
GCGGGGCTGACTCCCAGGTTCCCCGTGATTACCGACGGAGGAACCGTCGAGATGCCACTCTTCGCGAGAATCACGTAGTTTGCGGCAGTGCGGAGATTCACCGGAAGCGGCAACAACCCGGTGCTCCCACCGCCGCCGTTGCCCCCCGGCGACGCCCCGCCAATGCCCCCTGCGCCGGCGTTTCCACCGCCCCGTCCGCCGGCAGTTCCCGCGGCTCCTCCGCTGGCGCTTCCTCCCGTACCTCCCGTACCTCCCGTACCTCCTCCACCCAAGGAGCCTCCGCCGCCGCGGCTGCCGCCCCCTCCCCCGGCGTCGGTCGCTCCCGTCCCCCCGGTCGACCGGCCCCCCGTGGAGCCACTGTCCATCGCCCCCGCGTCCTTCGATTTCGGCGGCTTCGACTGGCCGCAGGCCGCGGCAGAAGCAACTAGCAGGAAGGTGAAGACTGTTGTTGAACGGTTGGGTCTGGGTGCCATATCGGTGCGCTCCGTGGGGGGTGAACGGCTTCCCCACGCCAAGAGTACGGGCGGTACGCCTCTTGCAAAATACGAAAGTTTCGAACTGTAACAACGGTTTTTGCGAGGTGCCGGCGACGCCGCCCGCTCAGTTGGCTCGCAGGACGTTCCGGTCCTGTGCCGGCGGCCCCGCGCCTTTCCGCGCAGGTGGGAATGGTCGAATTCGACGCAGCTGCCGGTATGTCCGATTTCGGCCAACGCCGGAACCAAAACGTGAACAAACGAAACAAGGCACGCAAAGGAGTTTCCCAAACCCCGTGCCAATCCCTCAGTTGACATTCCGTGGGTACAGAGCATGCTAGCCCCGAAATCGGATGGTCAGTGTGGTCTGGGCGATCCTCCATAGGGCGACGCCAGACGTGAGTGGGTGGACGGAGGCAGCTTTGAAGTCGGACGGACAAGTTCGCGGAGGGAATGGTGGCGTTGGCACTACGCCCGTGCACTGGACCCCTCACAACCATGTGGGAAAGGGTCATGTCCTCGTCGTGGAGGATGATGAACTCATTCGCGATGCCCTGGGAGCGCTCCTGGAGGCCGAGGGCTACGAAGTCTCGTGCTCCGAAAACGGCCGCGAGGCTCTCCGCCGCCTGCATACCGAATCTCTGCCCGACCTCATCGTCCTGGATCTGAGAATGCCGGTGATGAATGGTTGGGAGTTTCGAACCATCCAGCGCGACGATCCCAAGCTGCGGCGCATCCCGGTGGTGGCCATGTCCGCGGATGGCAGCGCGCACGCGGCCGCCATCTCCGCCCAGGCATTCCTGCGCAAGCCGGTTGCGACGAACGACCTGCTGGCCACCATCGAGCACGTTCTGGTGGAGACAGACCGGCGGCGCGCGGCACAGCTCGACGAAACCGAACGTCTGGCGGCACTGGGTCGTCTGGCCGCGGGCGTGGGACACGAAATCAACAATCCCCTGTCGTTCATGCTGCTGAACCTCGGTCAGTCTCTCACCAAGCTGCGACCTCGCCGTTCGGCCTTGACCGCGCCCGCAAAGATCTCCGCCGAGGTCGACCTCGAGGATGCGAAGACCCGGATGGCCATCGTCAGCGACATGCTGGAGGATTGTCTGGCCGGGGGTGAGCGCATTCGCGAGACGGTGGCCAACTTGCAGCGGCTCTCGCGCCGGCAAGAGGGAAAACGCAACTCCCTGGACCTTCATGGGCTCATCGAGCAGGCGGTCTCGATGGGATGGAATCAGATTCGTCACCGGGCGCGGCTGATCAAGACCTTCGGTCAGGTCCCCGCGATCTTCGGCAATGGGAGTGGTCTGGTGCAGGTCTTCCTGAACCTGCTGATCAACGCCGCGCAGGCGATTCCCGAGGGTGCCAGCGAAGAAAACGAGATTCGAATCTCCACGCGCGTGGAAGGACCATTGGAAGGACGAGTGGAAGGGAATAGTCAGGAAGGCGATTCCCAGATCGTGGTGGCGATCGCCGATTCCGGAGCAGGCATCGCCTCGGACGTTCTCCCCCATGTCTTCGAACCCTTCTTCACCACCAAGCCGCTGGGGGAGGGGCGCGGCCTGGGTCTTTCCGTCAGCAACCAGACGGTGATCGATCACGGCGGTCTTATGACGGTCGACAGCCAACCGGGGCGGGGCACCGTCTTTCGCGTCTTCCTGCCCGTTGGTGTTTTGGCACCCCGTCCGGCCTCGGTGGTGGTGCTGGGCACCCTGAAGTCGCTGACCCGAGGGCATATTTTGGTCATCGATGACGAGCCGCTCATCGGCCGGACCATAGGCGCGGCATTGCAAGATGACCACGACGTGATCGTCGTGCAACGGGCCGCCGACGCGATCGCCCGGTTGGCGCGCGGTGAGACCTTCGATCTGGTGCTTTGTGACGTGGTCATGCCCCAGATGGGTGCTCCGGAGTTCTACGCGACGTTGGCCAGGCGCTGGCCCCATCTTGTTCCGCGGCTGGTATTCATGACCGGGGGGGCGTTCACGCCGGCGACCGTCGAATTCCTGGCCACCGTCCCCACCCTGGTTCTGGCCAAGCCGTTCACGGTGGAAGGTCTGAAACGCCTCGTCGCGGAGTGTGTGCAATCCGAAGAGCACACCCATGGAAATAGCTGACCGAGAGGTGATGTCATGGAAGAGATTCGCAAGGCTCTCGACGGGGAGCGGGTCAGTACCGATCTCAGCCTGCGCGCCGAACGCGCCAGGGCGAACACTGTCGACATGTTGACGACGCAGCGGGAACGACGTCTGGTGGACGATCTGCTGGAGCGCGATCGCATCCTGGCGGATGGACGATTGTGGAAATTTCGAGACGACGCCGACAGCTTGCTCGCGAACGATCGCTCCGCATCGCCCGCAGCAAGCACTCTTCTTATCCTTGAACGTCGCGTTGCCGACGAAGGCACCAAGGCCCAGCGCGTGGAGAACGACGCTGCCCTCGAACGCGAGCGTCAACGAGCCGACTCCGCCACGGAGAGCGCGCGGAGAATGGCCCCGGATGTGCGCGCGCAGCTGGAGCTGCGCCGCCACGACACCGATGATCACCTTTTGGCAGAGCGCGAAGGGGCCGACGTCGCCGTGAATGCCCTCGAGGAGTCGAAGGTGGCGCTGAACCGCCGGGGCGACGTGCTCGGCATGGTGACACACGACCTGCGCAGTCCCCTGTCGCTCATAACCCTGAACGCGCAATGTATCGCCAAGGACACCGCAGAAAACTCCACCCGCGATGCGGCAGGCGATGTGCTCCTCGCGGCGGCGCGGATGGAGCGGCTGCTGACCGATCTTGTCGATACCTTGCGCATCGAATCCGGAACCCTCCGCCTGAAGCGGCGGCCGCACGACGTCGGCGCCCTGGTGAACGAAGTTTATCGGTCTTATCTGCCCCTGTTTGAGGGGCGGGGCATGGCCTTCATCGTGGAGACACCGGCCGATGCCGTGGTCGCGTCGTTCGATCACGATCGTGTGGTGCAGGTGCTCTCGAACCTGCTGGGCAACGCCCTGAAGTTCACCGTGCGCGGCGGGCGCGTCCACCTGTGCGCGGCGCTACGGGGCGACCAGATCGCTTTCGTGGTGCGTGACAACGGCCCCGGCATCTCCCCCAGCGCGCTGCCTCACGTGTTCAAGCGATTCTGGCAGATCGACAGCGACACCCGCCGCGGCTTGGGGCTGGGCCTGTTCATCTGTCGACAGATCGTC
>JBDSME010000303.1:0-33499 GCA_039916065.1 Polyangia bacterium | reverse complement strand
AGGTGAATGCGCAGCGGCTTCACCTCGGCCGTCATGCGAACCGTGTCTGGAAGACGGGCTGCGGCGCCAAAATCGAAGCTCGAGCTGTCACCCTGCATACGGTGAAACGAATCAGGGCGGTTCCACGCCACAGTGAATGCAGCGTTGCCTCCGGAGCTCTCTCCAGTAATGGAGCGCTTCTTCGGGTCCTTCGAGAACTTGTAGCCGTATTTCTGTTCCACTGTCGGCAAAACCCCTTCAATGATGAAACGGGCTTGCTTGTCGTCTGTCGGTCCCAATTCTTGCTGACGATGGCCACTATCCGAATCATTGCCGATGAAGACGGCAATGAACGGTGGAACAAGCTTCTCCGCTATCAGGTTATCGAAGACGTTCAGCGTTCTGTAAGTGCCTCCATCGGTGTTGTTGCTCAAGTAGGCCCAACTTGCTGTGCCATCGAATATTACGGCGAGAAACGACTCTTCTCCCTGTTTATACTGGGCCGGCTCGTACACCTTGATCCCTCTGGCTGGAGACTGAGGATAGAACTGGGTCTCGTCATACATGAACTGCTTCACGGTGCCGTGGGGCACGTCACGCTTTTGAGCATAGGGGCCATAGTTGTAAGGCGAAGGGCGAACGAAGTCGCCAATCCCTTGGCTCAACAAGGCATCCAACGCGGGACTCGCGCATGCAGCGCCGGCACCGCCCGTGCCGGCTCCCATGCCGCCTCCACCGGTTCTCATCCCCCCTGTGCCGGCGCCCATCCCCCCTGTGCCGGCTCCCATACCACCTGTGCCCGCTCCCCCAGTTCCGGCATCCATTCCCCCTGTCCCAGTAGTTCCCATGCCCCCTGTGCCGGGTTCGGGCGCTCCGCCGGTGCCGGGCGCTCCGCCGCTACCTGCAGAAGCGCCGCCCGATCCGGACGTGGTGATGCCCCCTGTACCCTTGCTACCCCCGGTCCCCGCCGAGCCGCCATTTTCGCCGCCAGAGCAGGCCGGCACGAGGAGCAGAGCCAAGAGAAACCTGGTCAACGTGCTGGGCTGGGCTGGAATGTTCAAGAGGTCCTCCGGGATGACCGGTACGCGAAAATGCGACAAAACGGTGTCGTTCCCAAGCTCATTTAATGTCGCCAGACCGGAGGCCCCTTCAGGAAATGTGTCAGCGGTGGACCGACATCGGGAGTCGCGTGGTGCCTTCGAATCGACACGCTCGAACACGCGCCGCGTAACGGGAGAAGGAGTGGTGACGCGGGGACAGGGCATTTGAGCCACTAGTCTCCGCGCGTCATTCGGCGAGAGGCTGGTGAGCGTTTGAGGGCAGAATGTCCTCGGACGCAGCTGGGAGGGCGAAGCTCACCTTCGCCGGGCCATCCGAGAATACCTTGTCCACTACCACGGCGAGCGCAACCATCAGAGTCTCGCCAACGTGTTGCTCACGGGAGCTCCGCCACCGGCCAACACGATCGAGCTGGAGGCAGCCGCGGAAGGTCGCGCACGGTCGAGCCCGCGCTGAGCCGCGCCCGCCTGACCCTGACCCTGACCCGCGGTCGGTGACTGGCGCGGCGTCTCAGCTTGCCTTCGCAAGCAGCGCAAGTGGGGAAATGCCGAGCTCGGCGCGCACCGCATCGAGCGGACGGTCCTTGCTGGCGAAGAGGTCGTAGCCCTCGCTGAGATCGGCCTTGCACGAAGCGCCGCGTTCGAGCGCGGCCAGAACCAGCGGCACATCGAACAGGCCACGGTAACCCTTTGCCACGGGAGTGATCCGCATGCCCATGTGAAACTGAAGAATGCCGAACAGGAGAAACGAGAAGCCGTCGCGACGCGCGAAGCCCGCCTGGAATGCGGCCTGCTGGATCTCGCTCTGAGGGTCCGTCCCGTAGCCGGCGAGGACGTGGCCGAGGTCGTGGAACACCATCGGGATCCCGCCGGGCTCGCCGGGGAACTTGAAGCCATTGACGACGAAATGATCGTGGAGCGCGCGACCGAGGGTCCCCGCGGCGCAGCTCCCGAGCGCGCGATAGCGAGCGGCAAGGGTGTCGTCCCTGCCCCGAGGCCAAGCACCGAGAGCGCCATCCTCGCGACGCCTGGAAACTCGGGCTTGCTCCGCACGAACCGGCCGACACGCCTGAACATGTCGAAGCGCGCCAGCAGGGCGCGGCCGTGCGTCAGTTTGTAGAGCACGGCGAGCCCTTCATCGTCGAACGCAAGCGCCGCGGCAAGCCCTCGCACCGCGCTCTCCGCCTCGCTCGACGGGGCGCCTTCGACCAGCGCCGTGACGATGGCCAGCTGAACGACGCGCTTGCGCCGGTGGGGGTCGACAACGACGCGCGCGACCTCCTCGAATGCCACGGGCGCGAGAGCGTCGGCGACGACCTCAGCCTCGTGAATGCGCGCCACGCCCTCGACCAGCGCGCGCTCTGCTTCCGTGAAACGACCGTTTGCGCTGGCAACGCTGCAGAGGGCGCGCAAGACGACGTCGAGCTCTTCGGGTGCGAATATTCTGAGGTCCATGGACCGGAGCCATTGCATCCTCCGCGCCAGCAGGAAATGGCGCGAAAGGCCGATCTTGGCGCAGTTCGACGGACAGCTGTCCGCGGACACCGGACGCCTGTGCCACCGCGATGTCGTCGTTCAAAGGGACGCTGGTCGTCGGCGCGATGCATGCGTTGCTGACGTTCATACCGTGCGCGATCGTCGCCCGACGTCGGGTGGGTGGTCGGACCACGCGTTGTTTACCGCCGGCCGTGCCGGTGCGAGACCGTGCTTGTGCCTACCGCACCCGGGCCCATAGACTGGCGTCCGGTGATGCGCGCGACGTTCGCCCTGGGGGGCGATAAGGGAACCCAGAGTGATCCCGCTCTAGAGCCGAGTGAGGTCGGCGGTCACACACTCCTGCAGCGTCGTCTGGCGCTGTATGGCAAGTTCCTCGTCCTTCAGAGCATCCTCTATTGGCTGATCTATGCGATGGTCTGGGGGCCGACTGTCGGTTTCAGGCGGTCCCTGGGGCACATCGTGTCGTGGGAGGTCGTCCTCCTGACCGTGATCTATTCGCTCAACTGGATCGTTGCCCGCGGGCGACCGCGCTCGACGCTCGTCCTCCTCGCTACGGACATCGGCGGCAGCTTGGCCATCGGGATCGACAATGTCTTTCTCATGCTCGGCGATCTGGGCACGATCTCCGGCGTGTTCGAAAACCTCATCGGGTTCATCTGTATCCTCCTTTGGCGTGCACTGATCGTCCCGAGCACGGTCAAGCGTACACTGGTGTGCGGCATCCTGATGTGTGGCCCGACGATCCTGGGCGTTGCGTGGGGTACGCATCGCTTCGACCACCAGACGCTGTCGTGGATCACCATGATGGGCTTCAGCATCAATTGGTCCGCAATTGCGCTGATCTTCTCGGGGGTCGCCTCCGCAGTGCTCTACGGACTGCGGCGCGACGTGCGGGACGCCCGCAAACTGGGGCAATACACTCTGGGCGAAAAGCTTGGGGAGGGCGGTATGGGGGTGGTTTACCGCGCCAGCCACGCGATGCTGCGCCGCCCGACAGCGATCAAATTCCTGACAGACCGCAGCGATGCGAGCCTGGCCCGTTTCGAGCAAGAGGTACAGCTGCTCGCCGGCCTCAACCATCCCAATATCGTCACGGTCCACGATTACGGCCGCACGGCCGATGGGGCCTTCTACTACGCCATGGAGCTTCTCGACGGACTGGACCTGGAAAAGCTGGTCGCCGTCGACGGGCCGCAGTCCCCGGAGCGGGTGATCCACATTGTCAGGCAGGCGGCGCGTGGTCTGGTCGAGGCGCACGACGCGGGGTTGGTCCATCGTGACATCAAGCCGGCGAACGTGTTCGTGTGCCGTCGGTGGGGCGAGGCAGACGCGGTGAAGGTGCTCGACTTCGGACTGGCCAAGAACAATGCTGGTCCGCCTACGTCGCTCACGGGTCACAATGTGGTACTAGGCACGCCTCTCTACATTTCTCCGGAAGCGTTGAAGGGCGCCGACCTTGTCGACGCCCGTAGTGACATCTACTCACTGGGCGCCGTCGCCTACTACGCGCTCACAGGGGAACCAGTGTTCACGGGGGGCTCGGCCCTGGAGGTCTGCGCAAATCACCTGCACTCGGCTCCCGTGGTTCCGAGCGAGCGCCTGGGCCGCGCTGTGCCGGCCGACCTCGAGGGTGTCGTGTTGCGCTGCCTGGCGAAATCCCCAGTGGACCGCTATGCCACGGCAGCGGAACTAGAACGCGGACTGGCGGCCTGCGCAGCCGCCGACACGTGGAGCGCTGATCGCGCGCGGGCGTGGTGGAAGCGGCATGGCGATGTGTCTATACCCAAGCACGACGACCCTGGCAGCGGCTGGGGCCGGACTGTCGAGATCGATCCCGGTACGCGTCAGGCAGTGTTCCGCGTGGCGCCGGCCTCGGTTGCCCCGTGGTTCCCAGCTTCAAAGTAGTGCAAAGGTGATGATGGTTGCCGGGTTGTCAAAGGGTGCCGACCAGGCCGACGCCGACCTCGGTCGGGCCAGCGAAGGGCACCAGGGCGGCCTGGTGACCCTCACCCGGTGATGCTCCCCCTTCCCCTTGGCCTGAGGCCCGATAGTGGAGCAACCAGGGAAGGCCGTAGCCGCTGGCAAACCCGATCATCGCTCCCGCGATGACGTCGGTGGCGTGATGTCGATCGGCCATGATTCGCGTGGCTCCGGTTACCACGGTGGCCAGAGCCATCAGGCCACAGGCACCACCGTCGGCAATCGGACCTCCGTAGATGGGTAGATAGCGGTGATGAACGCAGGTCAGGCCGGCGGCGGTGGCCACGCCCAGGGTGTGGCCGCTGGGGAAGCTGGCGTTGTTGCTACGGCCTCCACACAACTCGTCATAGCCGGAGTCAGCCGCGCACGCGTCGAGACTTGGCCGCCCCCGACCGAGGCCAAAGTGCAAGGATCGATTGATGAAGCCCGCGAACGCATAAGCTTCCAGGTCCATCATCAAAAGCTGAAAGGCCACGCCAGGCTGCCGGTGCGCCAGCAGGACTATCGGCAGGTCCACGACAAAAGGAACGGCCGAGCCTCCCAGCCAGGTGATGTCGCTGACCCTCCCCGCGCGTTCACGCCCCCCGCGCGTGTCGACCCTCAACCAACTGCGGACACTGTCGTCGAACAGGACGCCGCCGCGCCACTTCGGCTGCGACGGCGGCGAGAGATACCGGTCGAGGGCCCAGGTGGCAGCGCCGAATCCGGCAGTGCCCCCGTACTCCCACAGTCGGAAGCGCGGCCAGGCGTCTGACCACTCCACCGCTGGCGCCACCGCGGAAGGAACCGGAACCGGCGCAACCTGCGCCTGCGCGGCCGCGGTGATGGGAGCGAGCGTCGTCAGGGTGGCCAACGCAGTGGTGGCTATCCAGCGACGAACAAGGGGAGAGAGTCGGGAGCGCGGCCGATGGATGGTCGCAGTCAATGCTGTCGTGCACGTCGAGTTCATGGGCGGGAGCGCTACGCAAGAGCAGAGCCATCGCTCGAGCTCGCTTGCCGAGGCCGGGGCGAAGCCGCGAAAAGGCCTCATTCGGCAGCGATTCAACGCCAGCGCCGCGGACAGTTGTCCAGAACGACTGGTGACTGGCTGCTTCCCGTGGACGAAAGTCCATCGCTGGGCGGACAGATGTCCCGGGTTCCCTCACGGCCTGAGACCAATCTTCATTGATTGGCGCGGCGATAGTCCGACCTCCTTCGAGACACCATTGCCAGGCGGCTCGGCATGGGCGCTGCAGTGAAGGTTGTTTGAACCAGCGAAGTGAATGCGCATCGCCACCAATGGGATGCCGTTTTCCAACCTTGCAACCTTCCACCTTGCAACCTTGCAACCTTCCAACCTTCCAACCAACAACCAACAACACGAAGTGGAGTCATCACATGCATGCGTTATCGCGATCGCGCCACCGAGCCCACGCCGCTCTTTTCGTCACTTTTGCCGTCCCTCTTCTACTCACTCTTGGCCTACTGGGAGCGTGTGCCAACCCGTCCGACGCGCCCGAACTGGGCGCTGATTCGGACCTCTCCGAGCAGGAAGACCTGCAGGAAGGTCTTCAGGAAGGCCTGCAGGCACGCACCCGCCCCCTTCCCCCGGAGTTCACGGAGGCCGAGCTCGGCGCTCTAGCCGAGACCCCGGCTGTCCGCGCCTTGAATGAACCGTTCGGGAACGCACCGCCTCCCAGTCGCTCCCAGTTCGTCACCATGCAGGACGGCACCAGGTTGGCCGTCAGCCTGTACTTTCCCGCCGGCTTCGATGACCGCGTGGACAAGGCACCGAGCGTGTACGTCGAAAGCTGGTATGGCAGAGCGGTCGAAGCTACCGGCACCGCGATCGATCTCTATCGCGCCGGCGGATTCGTGGTGGCCCTGGTGGATCCCCGGGGCTTCGGCGCTTCCTTCGGCTGGCAGACCGCCTTCATGACCGCGGACGTACGGCGAGATGAGAAGGCGATGCTGGCCTGGCTCACCTCACAAGGTTGGTCGAACGGGAAGGTGGCGGCCGTGGGCCTCTCCATCTCTGCTTCCCACGCCGAAGCGGTGGCGGCGTCGGGCGTCCCCACCGTGAAAGCGGCCGTGGTCCGTGCGGGAGACTTCGACCACTATGTAAACAATATCTTTCCGGGCGGGGTGCCCAATCTCAGAATGATGGGGTTCGTCTCGTTCATCACCGATTGGATGCGCGGCGAGCCCTGCGTGGCGGACTTGTCGACCTGCAGCCAGGCGGGCGTCGCTCCGGTGGACGGAGACGCGGACTACACTGTCCTGCAGGCGGCCTTCCGCGACCATCAGGCCAACTTACGCGGGGAGGTTCTGCAGTCGCTGGTGAACCGGGATGACGGGCTCGGCACGGGGACCGTCGACGACCTGAGCACCGTGGGGAAGGTGGATGACCTGCGGCGCGCCGCTGTCCCCGCCCGCATCTCCGCCAGCTGGATGGACGGCACCACGGCCCACAGCGCGCTCACGCGCTTCGCCGCAATGCCCGACGTCCCCATGGAACTGGCGATTGGTGCCACCACGCACTCCGGTGGCCTCGACGCCGATCCGTTCTCGCGCAAAGAACCGTTCCGAGCGGCGCGACCGGGAGCCGTGGAGCAGTACGGCGCCGACGTCGCTTTTGTAAAGAAAGTGCTGTCGGGCCAACCGATCGGCCGCAGTGTCAGCTACGTCGCGCTCGGCACCGGAATCTGGAAAACAACCCCGGTCTGGCCGCCTGCGGGCGTGACCGTGGAGGCCCTTCAGCTCACCCGTACGGAGCTGGTGGTCAGCCCAACCAGAATCAAGGCCGCGGAAAGGACCTATCAAGTCGATCCCACGGTCTCCACTGGCGCGCACTTCAACCGCTGGGACTCTCAGGGTGGCAAACCGGTGTACTACGGCGATCGTCGGTCGGCGCCGGGCCGCCGCCTGTCGTTCGACGGCGCGCCCGTCCGCCGCGATATGGAGCTGGTGGGGGATGCCGAGCTCTGCCTGGCAATGCGCACCGACCAGAGCGACGGTGTCGTATTCGCCTACCTGGAGGACGTCGCACCCGACGGCCGGGTGACTTACCTCACCGAGGGGGAGCTTCGTCTGCTCCACCGCAAGACCACCGGGGACAATACCCGGGTGGGAGGCTGCGATCCCGCCCCCGGGACGAAGCGAACCTTCAATCGCATCGACGCAGCGCCTGTTACCCCCGGTGAGCTGATGCACGTTGAGCTGCCATTCCTGCCGACGGCGGCGCGAATCCAGAAGGGTCACCGCTTGCGGCTCACCCTGGCGGGCGCGGACGCGGGGAATTTTCCCCTGCTGACCGAGGCGCCGGCAACCTGGTCGATTGGCTATGGCGGCGCCGGCGGTTCCACGCTGCGGGTGCCCATGAAGGCATGGTCGCCGCGCTGACGATGTTCGACGTGCAGGACGGTGTTGTCCACTGTCGTACGGTGTCGCGAGTGAAAACAACGGAGGCAGATACAATGAGTTCACGCATGAACGGATTGATTATCGGCGGTGGAATCGGCGGCTTGGCGGCGGCTATCGCCTTGCGCCGAGTGGGTGTCCAAGCGCGCGTCTTCGAACGTGCGGCCAGCGTGGAAGAGGTCGGGGCCGGCTTGTCCCTGTGGCCGAATGGTCTGCGAGCGCTGGACGCCATGGGGCTGGGCAACGCTGTGCGAGCGCGAGGTGTTCGCGACATGGAGAGCGCGCTGCGGACCTGGACGGGACGGGTGCTGGTGGCGGCAAACGCGACCGAGCTGCAGGCGTTGTTGGGAGATGTGTCCCTGGTGATTCACCGCGGGGAGCTGCTGGGGCTGTTGCGCAGGCAGCTCCCGGCCGACGCGCTGGTCTGTGGCGCAGCGCTGGTGGACGTCAGCGAGAACGAGCGTGGCATCAACGCCACCTTCGCGGACGGCTCGACGGCGCAGGCAGACTTTCTGATAGGCGCCGACGGAATCAACTCGGTCGTGCGCGCGCGCCTCTTCGGAGAGGCTCCCCCGGACTACGCCGGCTACACCGCCTGGCGTGGAGTGGCCAGGTTCGACCACGCCCGCTTGCTGCCCGGCGTCTCACTGGGGCGGGGCAGTCAATTCGGGCAGGTTCCTCTGGCGGACGGGCGGGTCTACTGGTTCGCCACCCAAAACAGCCCGCCGCGACGGGCCCGTCCCGAAGGAGGGTGGAAAAAGGCACTGACCGAGCTGTTTGGCGGGTGGCACGCGCCTATTCCGCAGCTGCTGGCGGCCACGGACGAGTTGGCGATCCTGCACAACGACATCGTCGATCGGCCGGTCCGCACGAGCTGGGGCGCCGGGCGGGTGATGTTGCTCGGCGACGCCGCCCACCCCATGACGCCCAACTTGGGGCAGGGCGCCAACCAGGCGTTGGAGGACGCCCAGGCGATGGCCCGCGCCGTGGCTGGCGAAACCAGCGAAACCGCCAGCGAGAGCGCCATCGCTCGCATTCGCGGCCAGTACGAGAGAGAACGGCTGGCGGCGGCGAACGCGGTGGTGGTGCAGTCGCGGCGGGTGGGACGGGTCATGCAGCTGACCAACCCCGCCGCCTGTTGGCTGCGCGACCGTCTGTTGCGCACGCGCTTCGCCCATCGCGCCCAGATGAGCCAGCTGCAACGTCTGGTGGCCGCCGCCTGATACCGGACTGGCTCCGGCGCTCCCGCGGGCGCCGTGGTCAGCTTGCTTGGCCAGTCAGCGAACGCCGGTCAGGGTCAGGCGAGCGCGGCTGGCGATCACCTCGGGCGTTCGGGATGGCAGCCAGATGGACACGGCCGTACCCAGGTCGCGCCGACGGCCGATGCGCAACCGGCCGTCGTGGGCTTCGACAATTTCACGACACAGCGTCAATCCCATACCGCTTCCATGCTCCTTCGTAGTGAACGAAGGAACCAGGGCCTTGTTCATGACCTCGTCGCTCATTCCCGGGCCGCGATCGAGAACGGTGAATCGAACTCCTCCATCTGCCGACGCCTCGATCTCGATTGACACGCCGTCGCGCGGCCCCCCGGCTTCGTGCGCGTTCTTGACCAGGTTGATCAGGACCTGCTGGACCTGCGCCGGATCGAACCACCCAGGCACCGTCGGTATTCCGCCGATGGGGACGTCTGGCCACAACGTATGCAGCCCTTCCAGAAAACTGGGCCACGAGACATCGCGCTTCTTCGGTTTGGGCAATTGGCCCAGATGTGCCAGGCCGGCCAGAAATCCCTGCAGGTGCTCCAACCGTTCCTCGACGGTTTGCAGCGCCATGGTGATTTTCGCATGCAGCTCGGGCGTTCCCAGTCGGTCCAGCATCTGGCGGGCCGAACGCAGCAACGACGACGCGGGCGCCATCGAGTTCGCCAGCTCGTGACCGATCACGCGCAACGTCTTCTTCAGGACGACGATCTCCTGCTTGGAAATCTCCAGGGTCATGTGTCGTACGCTGATCAGGGTGTGCGGCTGGTCGTCCAGCACGAAGTGACTCTTTGCCAGGTGATAGGTCTCCGACTCACCGTCATCCTCGAAGTTGAAGATCTGGTCAGTCTCCGATAGCAGCGCGCGCCGCAGGGGCTCGGTCACGTTCCCCAGCATCTGGAGAAAGTTGTCCCCTTTTGCCTCGCGTCCATCGAAGAACAGCCGCCGCGCCGCAGGGTTGGTGAAGACGATGTTCCCGGTTTCGCCAACCAGCAGTATGGCAGCCGGGGTGCTGTCGACGATGACCTGCAGCATGCGCTCTTGCTGCAGGCGTGCCGTTGCGTCGGCGCTGAGTGCCCGCGTTAGCCGCTCGACCTCGGCTCGCAGGACCAGAGGATCCCCTTCTGGGGAAAGGGCGGCGGTGATACGACCGATAATGCTCATCGCGTTCTTGGTCGGCGGCCCACTCACGCCCTGGGGCGGCGCTCGAGCACGATGCCCAGTCGTTCCATCCGGCGGTAGAGCGCCTGGCGCGACAACCCCATCTCGGCCGCCACCTGCGAGACGACACCGCCCGCCTTGAGCAATGCCTCTTCGACGGCAGCCCGCTCCGAATCCATGGCCGCGGTTCCGGTTCCGCTTCCACCCGCCGCACCCGACGACTGCCAGGGCGACGGCCGCGGCGTCGCAGCGGAAGAAGAAGAAGAAGAAGAAGAAGAAGAAGAAGAAGAAGAAGAAGAAGAAGAAGAAGCGACTCCATCCTTGGCGTTCGGCGCCTCGGTCAGCGGGCGTGGTGTCGCCACGGCCTTCGCCGTTGCCAGGCTCAGGCCCAGGTGCTCAGGCGTGATCACTTCACCCGAGCACACGAGCTTGGCGCGATGGATGCGATTCTGCAGCTCGCGCACGTTGCCACTCCATTCATGGTTCAGCAGAGCCGCCAGCGCCTCGTCCCCCAGCCGCGGCCGGGGCGCGCCATCTTGCCCAGGCAGCGTGCTCAAGAAATGTTCCGCCAAGGGCAGCAGATCGTCTGGCCGGTCTGCCACGGGGGGGATGTGCAGCTCGATCACATTCAGACGGAAGAAGAGATCCTCGCGAAACCTCCCTTCGACGATTGCCGCCTGCAGGTCAACGTTGGTGGCGCTGACGATGCGAACATCGACCTTGCGGGTGACGCTGGAGCCCAGACGTTCGAATTCGCCCGTTTGTAGCACGCGCAGCAGCTTGGCCTGCCCGGCCGGTGAAAGGTTTCCAATCTCGTCGAGAAAGAGCGTGCCCCCATGGGCGGCCTCGAAGCGTCCCATACGCAATTTCGTGGCCCCAGTGAAAGCTCCGGCCTCGGCGCCGAACAGCTCGGCCTCCAGCAGATGATCGGGGAGTGCCCCGGCGTTTACCTTTACGAAGGCTCCGTTCTTGCGGCGTGAGTTGGCCTGAATGATCTCCGCGAGCTTCTCCTTGCCGGAACCGTTGGCGCCCGTGATCAGCACGGGCGCGTCCGACGTGGCCACGGTGACCGCCAGGCTGACGACGTTGTGCATCTGCTCGCTCTCGTAGATCAGCCCGCGGAGATCATAGCGGGCGGCCAGGGTGCGACGGCGGCGTAAGCTCTGCCCGCGCATGCGCCTGTTTTCTTGGTGCAAGTCCCGCATCTGAACCAGGTTCTGCACGGTGCGAACCAGCTTCTGGTCGTCCCAGGGCTTGGCCATATAGTCGTTGGCGCCCTCCTTGATCAGTTGCACGGCCGTCTCAAGCGATCCCCACGCCGTCAACAACACGGTGGGAAGGTCGGGATCTAGCTTCTTGATGGCGCGGAACAGCGCAACACCCTCCTCGCCGTTGGTGCTGTCGTGCGTGAAGTTCATGTCGTGCACCACCACCCCGATGTCCTCATCGGCGATGACATCCAGCGCCTGTGCGGCGCCACTCACGGCGAGGGTCGACAGCCCATGCAGATCGAACAGGAGCTGCAGGGCCGTGCGAACGGCGGGTTGATCATCGACTATGAGGACCTTCGACATGACGCTCCTTGTGGCGGGTGCACCCTACACGTGGACGGCTCGGGCCGCGCACGACCGATAAGCAAAGCAGGCTTCGTGCCAGTTCCCGTAAGAAGTGACACACCGAAAAGCCAGTGATTGTGCGGGTTGGTGGCGGACAGGCGTCCGCTGGCCGACGGACAGGTGTCCAGGCGAGCTGCTCCGGCGGGATCGACAGACGTATGGCAAAGTGGCGAGCATGCGGGGGAATCTACGCGCTGAACGCCGCAACGGGAAGCGGCCCTCGGCACACGAACAGGTCGCCAAACCCGAGGCAGCGGCAGACTCCGATACGCCCGCGGGCATACGTGGATGGAGCGCCGTCCCCGGCAGCCCCGAGGCCGACAGGTTGTTGATGAACCGTCGCATCGGGTACTTCGGCGGAGCCTTCTTCCTGCTGTCCGCTGCTTTTTATGTCCGCAACGTGGCCCTCATATCCTTCATGGAGCGGACCTGGCCGCCGTTTGGGCATCCTTCCCTGCTGTTGCATACGGCAGCCATCGCCCTGGCGGGTCTGCAGTGGGTGCTCTGCAGAAGGGGCAGACGATCGGCGGCGCAGCTGAGGGCGATCGACCTGGGCGGGCTCCTGGGTGGCACCGCCCTGTATGACGCGTTGACGGTGTCAGAGGCCCGCGGATTCGAGCACGCGGTGGCGGTTCAGTCAGCCGGCGCGGAGGTCATGCTCGTTGCTCTGATCTCCATGGCTTTCGTGGTTACCCACGCGATCGTGGTCCCAGCGACCGTGCGAAGGATGTTCTGGGTCAGCACGGCGGCCGTGGCCATGGGGCCCGTGGCCGCGTACCTGATAACCGTCGAGGGCGTTCCCACCGAGTACCTGGCAAAGCATCCCTGGCTACCCCTGATGGAAGCGGGATACGTCGCCATGTGGGGGATCATGATCGTTGCCGTTTCGACCATAGCGGCGCGAGTCATTCATGGGCTTCAGCAGCGCGTGCGTGACGCGAACGAGATTGGTCAGTATCGGCTGGAGGACAAGATCGGCGAAGGGGGGATGGGTGTGGTGTACCTGGCGCGGCACGCGTTGCTGCGGCGGCCCACGGCCGTGAAGCTGCTGGCCTCGGACCGCGCCGGCGAACAGGCGGTGCGGCGCTTCGAGCAGGAGGTTCAGCTGACCAGCGGACTGACCCACCCCAACACCATCGCCATCTACGATTTTGGTCGCACGCCCGACGGCATTTTTTACTACGTCATGGAATACCTGGATGGCATCACATTGGAAGATCTGGTTGCTCAGGACGGGGCCCAACCCGCCGCCCGCGTCGTGCACATTCTGAAGCAGGTGTGCGGCGCTCTGGTCGAGGCGCACGCCGTGGGCCTGATCCACCGCGACATCAAACCTTCCAATCTCATGCTGTGTGTGCGGGGGCGCATTCCAGATCACGTCAAGGTTCTGGACTTCGGTCTGGTAAAAGAGTACGGCGGCCAGGGGGTTGAAGGGCTATCGGTTGCGAACACCTTTGTGGGAACGCCCGCCTATCTGGCGCCCGAATCCATACTGACCCCGGCGCACGTGGACCCGCGCTCCGACCTGTATGCGGTAGGCGCCGTTGCCTACCACCTGCTGGTGGGCGAGCCAGTATTCGCCGGGAAGACCGTGCTCGAAACGTGCGCTCATCACCTGCACAGCGAGCCAGTGCCGCCGTCAAGACGAGCAGCTCATTCTATCCCGGCGGCGCTGGAACGGTTGGTGCTCCAGTGCCTGGCCAAGGATCCGGCCGCGCGGCCCAGGACGGCGGCCGATATCATCTCGGCGCTGGAGCCGCTCACCGGCATTGGCACCTGGACGCAGGATGAGGCCGCGCGCTGGTGGCGTGACAGGGCGCCCGTCGTGGCCCAGTCAGCGCGGTCGCAGCGAACCGCCGGATCATCGAGCGGCCCGCGCACAGTCGCGGTCGACGTCGAGCGCCGCGGCCGCCGTTCCACAGGGTGACCATGGACCAGCCCGGCCGGGTGGCGACCCATGGTCGCAAGCACGGTCGCATGCACGGTCGCAAGCACGAGCGATTGGTGCGCACTCCGCATCCCCATCTACCAGCTCCCGGAGAGTGCCAGCGAACGGGCAGGCTCGTGTCGCATCGGCGCTTGCCTGCGCAGCAGCCGCGCGAACCACGTACGGACGCCTTCGCTCTCCCTGAGGCGGGTGACGGCACGCTCGACCACAACAGCGATACCGCCCGTCGAGAATCCTGACAGCAACCAGGCGAACCAGCCCGCCTCCGCGATGGCGAATGCTGCCGTGACGGTGAGTATTCTGCGCAGGGTGGTCATGGTTGCTCTCCTCCGCCGTGGCTCTCATGGCCAACGGCACTCGGTCGGTTGTTTCCCGCCTCTTCAGCATGTGCCGTGCCGACGAGATCGCGCGCAACCAAGCCGCGCGGGGCGGCGCCGACCATCGTCTTTTCGGACCAGTGTCCGATACGGCGTAACGACTGTCCGAAAAGTCCGCTGAGGTGAGGACAGCGGCGCACCAGATGGTGGCATGCCGGCTGCAGCCCACGATCTACTCGAATTCTAGATGAGCACTGCCGGCGGCGCCGCCGCCGCGTAGCGAATCACCAAACAGTTGTTCTGGAAGGACTGGCCTCCATATGAAAACCAACCTGATTGTCGCGACAGCGGTTCTTGCATTTGCTTCGAGCCTCGGGTGCGACACCAATCGATCGGGGAACATCCGCGCCACTGTATTTGGAGATCTAAGCCACGCTCTGGTCGAGCGGACAGGGACGTCTCTTGCGATGCGCGACTCGTGTGACACCGGCGCTCCGTTTTCGGTCCCCACCTCCGGTCTGCGCCGCAGACCCTATCTCCAGCAAATGACGGCGCGGTCGGTGCGGGTGGTGTGGACGACGGACGCGGCCACGGCCGCCGACGGTGACAATTCGTCGATGGTGATCGTTTCTACGACGGCCGGGATGGTGGTGGCCCGGGTGGCGGGCCAGCGCGATCCCAGCGCCCGTCCGCCCCGCGCCATCCAGTGGAACGCCGCCTTGACCGGCCTTGAACCTGAGACTCTCTATTGCTACGAGCTGCAACTGAATGGGGTGGCCACCAGGCGCGCGGGCTTCCGCACCGCTCCTGCGTTGGGTGGAGACGCCCCGGTGCGCTTCGTGGCCGTGGGCGATTCGGGGAGCGGGAGCGCCGACCAATCGGCGGTCACTGATCAGATGAATACCGTGCCCTTCGACTTCTTCATTCACCTGGGCGACATAGGTTACGAGGCGGGGTCGCGCGCCAACCTCGAGGAGAATTTCTTCAAGGTGTATGCGGACTACCTGGAGACGTTCCCCTCCTTTCCCGCCAGCGGAAACCACGAATACAACACCGAAGACGCCGCGCCATTCCGCGAGGCGTTCATGCTTCCCGAGAACGGCGGTGCGGAAGGCCGGGAGCGCTGGTACTCGTACGATTGGGGCAATGTCCATCTTGTAGTCCTGGACACGGAGCGCACGGGGCCCCTTCAAGCGGCCTGGCTGGATAGCGACTTGAGTGCCAACCAACTCCCCTGGACCTTCGTCTATTTTCAC
Source organism: Polyangia bacterium (assembly GCA_039916065.1). Taxonomy (GTDB): domain Bacteria; phylum Myxococcota_A; class Polyangia; order Fen-1088; family Fen-1088; genus FEN-1088. The sequence continues at coordinate 18,026 of JBDSME010000303.1, read as the reverse complement.
AAGCCGCCGTTTTCCTCGGGTGAACATGGCAACGACGGCGCCGTGCAGCGCCACTTCCAACCGCTGTTCGTGAAGCACGGAGTGCCGCTGGTGTTGAGCGGTCACGACCATGACTACGAGCGGACGTCCTCCATCTCGGGGGTTACCTACGTGGTGTCGGGTGGGGGCGGCCGCGGCACGCGGGATGTCGGCCGTTCATCCTTCACGGCCTTCTCACTGGCCGTCTGCCACTTCGTGTACGTGACGATCAGCGCCGACGTGCTCACCGGACACGCGATCGACGGCGTGGGCCAAGAATTCGACTCGTTCGTGGTCCACCGGGGTCCGGCGCCTGGCGCGGACAGGTGAACGATGCTTGACAAGTGTCCGGGGACACTCGTTTGCGGGCCCTGATTTTCCTGGCGTTTCCCTGGTACGGCTCTTGCGGAAAGACGGCGCATGTCCACTTCGAATCTTCTCCGCAATGTGTCCGCGGGTCTGCTGCTGGGAGCGTTGGTTGCGTCGAGCTTCAGCGCCAGGGCCAGGGCCGCGCCGCCAGAGCCAGCCCCCGCACCAGGGCCGGCGGACGACGATGTCAGCGGCGTTCTGCTCCCGGAGGTGGAACCTTCTCCATCGCCCGCGCGACACTTGCTCTTCGTTCCCCGCCTGGCAGTCACCATGGTGACCGTGCCGGTCGCAAGGGGTCTCACCATCGTCGAGGAGCACCACCTCCACGAGCGTTTGATCGACCTGTTCTTCGACGACACCCGCACTTTTGGGATCTACCCCACCGTCGCTCTGGAGACCCGGTTGACGCCCGGGGTCGGGATGCGCCTGGTCCACAAGAACCTGTTCGGTCAGGGGGGTCGGTTGCGCGTCGGCGGCGACTATGGGGGCGAGTCGCGGTTTCGGCTAGAGGGGGGGCTAACCAGTCCCGCCATCGCCGCCGGCATGCTGCGCGGGCGGTTGACGGGAGGGTGGCAGCGGCAACCGAGCGCTGCCTTCTTCGGAATCGGCAATCAGAGCCTGGTTTCCACCTCAGATGCCACCATCCCCACCATTCCCTTCACGGCCCGTGGCCCATTTGCCGCTTCGACCCATTTCGCTCAGCGTGTGGCGCACGCCGAGCTGGCCGTGGAGATCGACCCCAACGGTCCGCTCTTTGCCGCCGTGAGCGCTGCCTACTTCAAGCGCGATTTTGGCGATGACGGCGCCGCGGTGGGGGCCGACGGCGCTCCCCGCGGGGACCGAACCGAGGTTCGCTTCGACACCGCCTCACTCGCCGGCTGGCGGCAGGGCACGGAGATCGCCTACTCCGAGGCACAGTTGGGCTGGAATACCCTGACCGCCGTCACCCCGTATGTGTCGGAGGCTGCGCCTTCGACTGGTACGAAGGTGGTCGCCTTCGCGGGAGTAGCCCGCGGCATCGGCGGCGCCGACGTCGGGTACACCCGCTACGGCGTCGACGGCTTTCGCTATTTCGACCTCTACCATGGTGATCGCGTGCTCATCCTGCGTGGGCGCCTGGAGGGCGTAGTCGGCTCCGAGGAGCGAATCCCCTTCACCGATCTGCCCCGTCTGGGCGGCCCCGTCCTCTTGCGCGGATACGACCGAGATCGCTTTCGCGATCGGGTGGCTGTGCTTGGTTCGATGGAATACCGCTATCCCGTATCCAGACAGCTCGGAGGCTTCCTGTTTATCGATGCCGGGCGCGTCCTCCCAGGCTTGCAGGACGTGGGAAGCGCGGTGCGGGCGCCCCGCCAGTTGCGTGCGGGTGGCGGCGGTGGCCTGGAAGTCCTGCAAGGCGACGTGTTCCGCCTGCGCGGACAGGTCGCCGGCTCGCCCGAGGGATTCTTCTTTCAACTCGCGCTCGAGCCGGTCTATCGACTGCCGACGCATCACCAACGGATCTGACCATGAAAATGACCCCAACGACCCCAACGACGCGAACGACCCCAACGACCCAACGAACGAGGCTACTGACCATGAAAACCAACCAACGAATAGGGCTTCAGTCGTCGCTCACCATCGTCGCTGGTGCCATCGGATTTGTGGCGTGGGGCCTACCCGGCGCTCCGGTGACCCCTGCCGAGGCAAAGGTTCCACCACCACCACAGTCGTCGCGGCTGGACAGCGCCCTCCGCTTTCGCAACGCGGCCGTGATCGCAGCGGCCGATGAACGCCAGCAATGCTCGCTTCCGGCAACGCGTCCCTTCAATCGCCTGCCCTTCTTCTTCGACGCCTATGTGGGGCGCCGCAGCGTCCGGGCGCTGACGAGCAATCCCGCGGGACGGGCCAGCAACGTCAACGCCCTGGACGAGGTGCCCGACTCGAGCTGGTTCGAGAATCGTGTGGGGGTTCGCGAAGTCTCACCAGAGGAGGTTCGTCGCTATCCCCGTGCGGCCGGCCTGGCGGCGCCGAAGCGGCCCTTCGTCGTGGTGGGGATGAAGGTGGGGGGGGTGAGCCCGGGGATCCGTATCCGCGACGCCAACGGTGTCGGCTATCTGCTGAAGTTTGATCGGCCCGACGACCCTGATAGCGAAACGGCAGCCGATGTGGTGTTGCAGCGTCTGCTGTGGATGGTCGGCTATCACACCCCCGAGGACACCATCATCCACTTTCGTCGCCAGGACCTCACCATGGATGCCAAAGCGAAGCGCAAGGACCTGCAAGGGCGTTCGCAACCGATGACCACCGCCGATCTGGAGGGGGTATTCGCCAAGGTGGGTCGACGGCCCGATGGCAGCTATCGTGGCTTGCTGAGTCGGCTTCTCGACGGCGTTCCAGTGGGGGGATATTCGCAAGAAGGCACGCGGTCCGATGATCCCAACGACACCGTTCCGCACCAGGAGCGGCGCGAAATCCGGGGAACCCGGGTGTTTTTCTCCTGGCTGAACCAGGTCGATGTCAAGGAAGACAACTGCCTCGACACCTGGGTTGAAGACGCAAGCACTCCGGGTCGTGGGCACGTGCGGCACCAACTGGTCGACTTTGGAAACGCTCTGGGCGTTTTCGACTGGAAGGTCGACGAGTCGGTGGGGTTTGCGAACCTGATGGACGCGCATTATGGGGTTCACTCGCTGGTGTCGTTCGGGCTCTGGAAGCGCCCCTGGGAGGGGCGGCCTGTATCGAAGCTACGCGGCGTCGGCAACCTGGACAGCGGTCGCTTCGATCCGGTGGGGTGGCGCCCCCAGTACCCCTGGGTACCGTTCAATCGCTTCGATCGTTTCGACGGCGTTTGGGGCGCGCGCATCTTGATGAGGGTGACGCCCGCCCACATCGAAGCCGCCGTAGCCGAGGCGCAGTACGAGGATCCGCGATCGGCGGCGTACGTCACTCAGACGTTGCTCGAGCGCCAGCGCAAGATCGGGCGGTACTATCTGACAGAGACCAGCGCGCTCGAGTCCTTCTCGGTATCGGAGGTCGCCGGGAAGGCGCGGGTATGTTTTGACGACCCCGTGGTCGCCCACCTTGGCGCCGGGGAGCCACTGCTGGCTTCGTCGACGCGTCACTATGTAACGACCTGGGACTTCGCAGGCAGGCCGCTTCCCTTTCGCGCCCAGGAGGCGGGGGCGGCACGGGTGTGCGTCGACGGACTGACAGCGGCGCCGGACGCCAACGGCTATACCATCGTGGACATCGCCACCAGCCGCGCAGGGACGCCGACCAATCGCCTCCTTTTGCATGTTGCGCGAGACCCAGCCTCCCAGGCGCTGAGGGTGGTCGGTCTCCGGCGCTTGTGAGATGGCCGACGTCAGGCCGGCATCATCGGCACGGGCAAGTTCCAAACGCGGGCCAGTTCCCGGGCCCGCGCGTTCTCGGGGCGGTTCTCCAAGAATACGGCGAGATGGTCCGTACCCCGCAGGTGGGCACTTCGACGCTCGATCTTTGCGAGCGCGTCGCGCAGAACGCGCCCGCCCCCTTCTTTATCGCCGCCCTCAAAGAGTGCTTCCGCCGCCGCGACCTTGAACATCACCTCGGAGCAAACGGGGCTTCCCGTTCGATGGTAGGTCGCCAGATCGTCCCTCGCTATCGTTGCAGCTTCAGCGGCTCGCCCTTGGCGCACCAGCGCCGTCAACAGATGGGCCGACGCCATCATCCCGTACGGAGGGATTCCGAGCAGAGTCGGTCGCGACGAGCTGGCCTCCGCTTCGGCGCGCGCCCAATCTCCGCGGCTGAGGGCCGCCTGAGCCGTCACGATGCGGCTGGTGCACAGAAAGATGGGACTGTTCTGCAGCAAGACCATGGTGGCGGCACAAGCATCGGCCTCGTCCAACTTGGCGGGGTCGCCCTGCTCCGATAGGGCCAGCCCCAAGTACCAGTCGGCCAGCGCGGCGTGATAGTCGTCGTGGATCTCTCGCGCGGTCTCGCGTCCCTGGCGTGCTGTGTGCTCGCTGCGCTGGTGATTGCCCAGGCCCCACCAGGCAAACGACTGAACGGTCTGGGCCAGGCTGAGCCGGTACATCACCTGGCTTTCGGCCAGGTCAGCGGCCGCTTGCTCTGCCAGTTCCACGGCCGCCAACAGATCAGAGCCCAGGATACAAGTGAAGACGCCGCGATATAGCCGGGTGTAGCCGCGCTCGAGAACGTCGCCGTCCGAAATGCCCATCCTGTCCAGGAAATCCAGGCAGGCTTGTCCCTTTTCGCGCGCGCCCATTATCGCATATCCCAAAAGCTGCAACGCCACCGCGCGCAAGTAGGCGGTCCTGGTCTCGGGAGCGGGCGAGATTCGCAGCACCTCATCGGACAGCTCCTGGTTGCGTTCGAAGGCACCGACGTTGGGCAAAACCTGCATCAACGTCTCGACAACCGAAAGCCATAGCGCCTCGCCACGTGGTATCAGCGTCAGCGCGGACAGCCCCTCCTGGGCCGCTTCCTGCCACTTTCCCGTGCTGTAGTGGGCCGAGGAGAGTACGGCGCGCAAGATACCCAGGGTCTGCCCGGTGGCGCCCAGGGCGACACCCTTGCTGGCACGCACGAATGCCTCGCCAAAATCGTGCCGCCCCACCGAATGCTCGGCCGCGCGGGCGTAGAACACGATGGCGCGGGCGCTGTCTCCGCCCTCCTCCGCGTGGCGGGCCATCACAATGGCGTCGGTCTCGCCCACTTCTTCCAACCACTGGCACGCTGCCAGGTGGCCGGTGCGTCGATCGTCGTCGGTCAACAAACGGGCAGCGGCATCGCAGACCAGGGCGTGGCGGAAGGTGTACTGCACATCGTCGCTGAAGCGACTGTTTCGCACGCGGGCGGTCAGCTCTCCCTCGACCAGCCGTGTCAGCCAGGGATCCGGGTCCGGGTCGCCGCCCCACGTTTGACAGATACGCTGCACGCCGCCGCGCCAGAAGGTTTCCCCAAGAACACTGGCGGCGCGCAGCACCAGTCGTCCTTCGGGCGCCAACCGAGACAGCCGTGCCTGCAACATGGCCAGGACTGTTTCCGGAACGTCGCCCGCTTTCCCCTCGGCCGCCGCGCGAATCAGCTCTTCCAGGAACAGCGCGTTCCCCGCCGCCAGGCGCACCATGCGGGTGAGCGGCTCGCCCCCCACTTGATCGCCCAGAACGCCCCTGACCAGCGACTCGCTGGCCCGGACGCTGAGGGCACGAAGGGACAGCGACAGGGCCCGGTGCTCCCCCAGCAGGCGGGGAAAGATCTCCTCCAATTCTGGCCGGCCCAAAGCCAGAACAAAGAGCCGCTCCTCTCTCAATTCGCGAAACGCTTCCTCCAACAACTTCAAGGTCAGGGCATCGCCCCACTGCAGGTCCTCCAGCACCAGGACAACGGGGTTGGCGGCGCACTCCGCTGCAAGCCAATCCATGAAGGCCAGCGCGATCTGTTCGCTCATGACCCGGTGGTCTCCGCGGGCGGCCAGCAAGGGAGGACTCTGGTCCGCTGAAAAAGGGACGCCAGCCAGCTCGCCCAGGAACTCGGCAACACGTTGTTTGCTTGTCGGATCGACATGGCGACAGAGCTGGTCGTGAATCAGCGCGCGTGCCTTCCATGGTTCCTGTCGAGAGTCCGGCGCCTGGTGAATCCCCGCGCTCCGGCGCAGGGCATCCGCAAGCATGACGTAGGGCGAGCCGGCGCTGAGTGGATCCCCGTAGCCGACCAGCACGGTGGCTGCGGGATGCTTGCTCCGGAGCCGGCGCAGCAGCTCGTGACGCAGCCGCGACTTTCCGATGCCCGGCGGCCCCATCACCACCGCCGCCTTGGGCTGACGTTCCTCCACGGCGCTCGACATCACGCCTTCCAGCTGGATCAGCTCCAGCTCACGGCCCACGCAGGGGGTGGGCTTGCCCAAGAGGAGACGGCTGTGGTCAAGCTCCGGCTTCTCCCCGACCAACAGGTGCATTCCGTCGTCCGACGCCGTGATGAAACGGGGGTCAAGAAGCTCCCGCGTCAGGGCGTCCAGGTGAATTCCCCCACCGGGCACCGCGCGCGGGAGCAAGAGCGCTGCACGATCGACGGCGTCTCCGATACGCGGGCCAGGACCAAGCGGTGCCCGGCCGGTAGCGATGGCGATACGCGCTTCCGGCATCTGGTCGCGCAGGTACATCCCGCAGCGGGCCCCGATTTGCACCAGATCAGTGGCGCTGGGGCGGGGCAAAATGGTGGCCAGCCACGAGCCGTCGGCGAGGCGTTCGATGGGACATCCGAAGCGATGCATAGCGTTCTGGATGCCGACAAACCTTTCCGCCAGCCCCGGCGCAGCGGCGGCAGGCGGCAACGCAGCCAGCACAACACAGACCAACACCTGGTCGGAGAATTCGCGCGGGGAGCCAACCGCCGCCGCTGGGAGCTGGCCGCTCGCGGGGACCGCGTCACGCCTTGCTGGTGCTGGCGCCGCCGACAGTCGCGCCAGTTCAGTCAGCAGGGCGGCGCCGTCCGGCGGGCGCTTGATGGACTGCTTGTGCAGCATCCGCGCTATCAGCTCAGACCACGGCTCAGGGATAGCCGGGTTCAGCGCCTGCACCGGCTCCGGGTTGTCGTACAGAATGCGTGCCAGTACCCCATAGACCTGGCCGGCGTCGAACGGACGCTTGCCGGTCAAGCATTCGTAAAAAACGCACCCAAGCGAGAAGATGTCGGCCGCAGGGAGTATCTGACGCGAACTGGAGGCTTGCTCCGGCGCCATGTAGTGGGGCGTGCCAATAATCTCCGCACCGGTCAGCTGGGCCGAGGACTCCAGTCGCCGCGACACACCGAAGTCCAGCAGCACCAGATCGCCTGCCATGCCCCTGCGTAAAAACAGGTTTCGCGGCTTCAGATCCCGATGAACAATCCCCTGTCCGTGAATCACCGCCGCTGCTTCCGCGGCGCCCGTCAGCACGGTCAAGCTATCCGCTAGCCCCAGGGGGCCCGAAGCCAGTGCGGTGTGAAGGTCAAAGCCTTCTAGCCACTCCATGGCCAAAAAGGCCCGGCCGTCCTGGTGCTTGCCGTGGCCCACATACCGGGCGACGCGCGGATGGTCGACATCGGCCAGCAACCGAATCTCGCGCGCGAAGCGTTCTTCGTGTTCGCCATGACCGAGGGGTGCGTGCAGGAGCTTCAGTGCCACCCGTTTTCCCGTCGGACGCTCCCGGGCGCGGTAGACCACGCCCATTCCGCCCTCGGCGATCAGGCATTCGACCGTGAACCTCCCCCCTATGACCGTTCCCTCAAGCAACGGCGCATCATAGGCTTTGCCCACCAGGGTGAACAGGGTGGCGGGGGTAAAGTGCCACAGCGATGGGGGAGCACCCTCAAAGGCCACCAGAGGACGACCCGGCCCCCTGCCCTCGCCGTCTTGCTATTTGCCCCAGATCAGGGACTGAGGATGCCTTTCGAGATAGCCAGCCAATGAACCCACGGACCGCCCTGCCTTGCTCAATTCTTTCAGCGCGGTTCGCAGGTCGCGCTGCAGGGGGGCATCTTTGTCTAACGTGCTTTCCACGGAGCCCAAAGTCTTCTGCGTCTGGCCCATCAGGGCGGTCAGGCGTGGGGTGACGTCGGTGCTCAGCTGTCCCATCAAGAGCGATGTCTGTTCAAAGGTTCGACGCATCTGGCGCGTGGCCAGCGTACCTTCGCGGACCAGTTCCTCGACCGGGACCTTGTCCATCTTGGCCACCAGGCGAGTCATCGACTCGACCAGATCATCAGAGGGGCCCTCGAAGGATGGTAGGGTGATCTGCTGTCGAGACCAATCCAGCGCAACCGTCGATCGCGGCGCCCGGGGCACGATATCGAGAGCGACGTAACGACGGCCGGTCAGGACGTTGCTGGTGCGAATCCGTCCTCGCAGACCCCGCTGCACCAGACCAGTCAGCATTTCGGTGATGCCATCCGACGGGACGGGAGGAGAGAGGGACGCGGGCGCGCTCGACTGCCGCAGCCGGATGCGTTCCTGGCGCAGGGTCAGGGTGACCAGGGTGCGCGGCTCGGCCGTGCGCGCGTCGAAATCGCTGTCGACACCAAGCACCTCGCCTACCTCCAATCCCAGCAGCTCCACGGGAGAGCCCGGCATCAGCGCACCCGGAGGGCGTTTGAACGACAGCAGGAAGGTGCGCCCGCCCCGGGAGGGGGCACGCAGGGCCGCGGTGCGATCGGCGAAGAGGGGAAACGTGCTCCCGGGCGCTGCAGACAGCGGAGTGGTCGGTGATTCGCCTGGACCGTCCAGTGCCGGGGTCTCGAAAGCCACCCCTCCCGTGATCATCGAGGCAAGCGACTGTGTGTCCAGTTTGATTCCGCGGGCATCCATGGTGAGGTCGACACCGCTGGCATTCCAGAACCGGGTGTCGGCGGTTACGTGGGCGTTGTAGGGGGCGTCCACGAAGACTTCCAGCAGTGTGGCGTTTCCGTCTGCTGCCAGGGCCACGCTGCTGACCTGTCCCACCTGGAAGCGGTGCAGATACAACGGCGAGCCAACGTCCACAGAGCCGAGGTTTTCAGCACGCAACGTGAACCGTCTACCGCGGCGCTCCGAAACCGTCGACGGTATCGACTCGAGACCGACGAATTCTCGCCGGCTGGTCGGTGATACGCCGGCGTCGAAGGCGACATGCGCGCCGGCCAGCAATGTGCCCATCCCGGAGATCCCGGTGGCGGACACGCGCGGGCGAACTACCCAGAAGCGCGCGTCCTCCACCAGCAACGGTGTCATCTGTGGTGACAGCTCCGTGGTAACGGCAACGCCTGAGCGATTCTCCAACAGATCTATGCGTTTGATGATGCCCACGACGACGCTCTTGTAGCGAATGGTGGTCTTGTTTGGCTCCAACCCGTCGGCGGTGGCGAAGGTGATGGTGACCGTTGAGCCGCGCTGTCGGAACGTTCGGATGGCCAGAACGACGCCCAGGAGGACCACCAGGGCCGGGAGCGCCCAGACCAGGGATGGCCGCCAGCGTCCAGGCGACGTCACGGGTGGCAGGGGGACAGCGCTTGGGAGCTGCGCCAGCGCAGGAACGTGCCTTGAAATAAATCTATGCGGAAGCACGGGCGGCATTCGGTTCATGGCAATCCTTTGCGGGTGCGGGTGCGGGTGCGGGACGGTGATGGATCGGCGTCCCAGATCAGACGCGGATCGAAGCTGATGGATGCGAGCATGGTGAAGACGACGACGCCGACAAAGGCCACCGCCCCTGGCTCCACTCGGACGCTGACCAACGGCGAGCGCACCAGCGCCGCCAACAACGCCATGACGAAGACGTCCAGCATCGACCAGCGTCCCACCAGTTCAAGCAGACGGTAAAGGCGCGTTCGTTCCAGCTGCCGCCACGTGGAACAACGACGCGTCGACACCACCAGTACGGTGAGACCGACGATCTTGAGGGCGGGCACCACGACGCTTGCGACGAAAACCAGGGTCGACAGCGACCATGAGCCCGTCGTCCACAGGGTCACGACGCCGCTCATGATGGTGTCGCTCTTCTGTCGCAACAGAGTGGCGGTGGTCATCATCGGCAGCAGGTTTGCCGGCACGAATAGCAGGGCGGCCGCAGCCAGGAGTGCCGTGGTGCGGTCCAGGCTGTTCTGTTTTCGGGAGACAAGCGGCCTGCCGCAACGCGGACAACCCGCCACGTGGTGACCACCTTGCCAGAGCGTCCCCCTGTTCGACAGCAGGCCGCAGGCGCGGCAGGAGACCAGCCCCAGCTTGATGGCGGTGAGCGCGCGGCCGGCGTTGGTCATGCCACCCTCGACAGGAAGCTGGGAACGGTGGCGGTGGCGGTGGCACGGGCGTTGCCAGGGACCGCACTGGCGATATCCGGGTGAACCACCCCCACCCAGTAGCGGCGACCGTCGACATATCCCGCCGCCCACCGCTCCAGCAGCAGCACCGCCACCATGCAGGGAAGACCCGCAGCCGGGGTCATGCGAAAGTCGGCGGCCAGCTTTCCGAACGCGACCAGGATGCCGAACAGCAGCACCTCCATCTGGTTCCACGGCCGCAGCAACTGCAGCGCATGCAGAATTGATGCAGCCGTTGCCGGCAACGGCTCCCGCTGTCGACACAGCAACAGGTAGCCAACGCCCAACAGACGAACGGCGGGAAGCAGAAGAGTCGTCAACAGCACCACGGCGGCGGGCACCCACAGGCCCTGGACCCAGAGGGCCTGTGCCGCGCCGCCAATCGTGACAGCGACGCGCTGGCCCCTACCTTCGAGAAGCATCAGGGGGAAGCACTGCGCAGCGACGAACAGGGGGATCGCGGCTGCCAGATAGGCGACCGGTTTGGTGGTGGTGATGATGCCGTTGCTGGGGGTCGGCCCGGTGCCGGGATTGGCCAGGACGCCACCGCAGCGAAAGCAGCCCTCACGGCTTGCGACCGATCGCACGGGAAGCGATTGAACAACGTCGCAATCTGGACAGGCGACCAGAACCGGGCCACCGGAGTTCCTGACGTGAACACCGAGGGACATGTCACACCGCCATCTCTGCACCGCTAGCCCGGCTGGGGCGGGGGCGGGGGGGCGCGGTCGGCGTCCTGGGTGCCGCCGCGGTAGCCGGCGCGCTGACGCCTTCGCTGGCAATCGCGGCGATGCTCGCCCTGGCGTGGCTGCCGCCCAGCCGCCAGGCACAAAACACCCAGGTGGCCGCGAACGCCACGTTCATCAGGGCGAATGTTCGAATGTCGGCGTGCCACCTGACGCCCAACCAGACCACGCTTGCTGCAAGCACGTCCCCGGCGCGCACCAGGAAGGTGTCGATGACGGCCTTGGCCTGGTACTTCGCCTCGCGAGACGTCGGCAGAAACAGTGCCTGGCGGGCGGTGTTTTGCAGCGAATAGTCCACGCTATTCTCCGCCACCTTCGTCACGAACGTCGTGGTGAGCAGCGGCGCCACCGCGATGAACCCGTATCCACCCACCGCTATCACCGGCAACACCAGCAGGGCTGCCCGCATGCCGAGATACCGCATGATCCGTGACACCGCGAAGAGCTGCAGCCCCATGCTGGCGACGTTCACCCACTGGAAATAGCGGGCCTTGAAGATGGCGATGGCGGCCGATGCGGTGGCGGCGTCCTGTCCCAACACGCTGGCCAGCAGGGCGCGATCGAGCACGTACTCGCCGGTGGTATTCACAAGGTTGAGCAGCACCACCACGACGGCGATGAGCTGGAGGTAGCGATCCCTGACCAGCATGGCGAAGCCACCGCCCGCCGCCAGGGGAGCGTCTGCCGAGCGAGGGCCCGGGCCCTGACTCCCCAGCCGCCGGTGCGCCAAGAACGTCAGCGCCAGACTGGCCGGCAAGATGAGCGCTGCAACCAGCATCATCCCCCAGACCCCCACCAGGTCGTAGAGCGTCCTGGCGAACCGCGCCCCCGCCACCGCCCCCAACGAGCTGCCGATTCCCACCACGGCAAAGAGACGTTTGCCCTGCTCCACCGTGAAGAGATCAGCGGCAAGGCTCCAGAACTGGCCGATGGCCGTGACGCTGAAGACCCCCACCCACAGATAGAACGGAACTCCCAGCGGAACGCCCAGGCGGCCCAGCACGAAGAACACCATCAGGTTTGCCACGAAGAAGAGCGTCACCGCTGTGAGCAACCGCATGCGCCCCACCCTTTGCGACAGCGCGGAGAATGCCTTCACCACCATGATCAGCAACACCGCTTGACCGGCGGACGCATACGACTTCACTTCGGCGCCCCCGCTCAGCAGGATCAGGGGTTCGCGCACGATCTTCAAGAGGTAGTAGCTGGTCAGCAGCAAGAAGACCGTGAGGGCCATCAGCAGGACACCGACGGCCTCCTGCTGCTCGACGCGCGCGAAGGGAGCCAAGGCTCGACTCAACAGCCGCCCCACGTCCACGCCGCCGCCTCGATGCCGGTCACCACCTGCCGCCTCGGCCCGACCAACCGGCGCTGCCGTGGCGCCACCAACCGCTCCCGATTCCCGTCGTCCCGAAGTGTCCATGCCGGGCGACGTTTGCAAGCGCGGCGCCATGGGGAACGGCGCGGAGTGGCGGTTGTTTGCGAGGATCTCGCCGCTGCATTGAAGGAGCCGGACAGATGTCCCGCCGCCCCTGCGTCCGGACCATCACAGTCGTCCGGGCCCAACCCCCTACCGGTGGTCTTCCCCAACGGCGACCGCCGTCACCTCAGGTCACCAGCGGGCGCTAAATTTAGATCGCTGGTCAGCGGCAACGCTACCAGAGCGGCGAGCAGGCTGCCGCCCATCGCGTGGTGGTCCTCGATCGTGTCCAACAGATCGGCCGCGCTTCCGCGCAATAGATGGACCTCGCCGCCCCGGGCTGTGATGAGCAACCGCGCCGCGCCAGTGGTCAGGGCGTCGACGGCCCCCACCACCGCGGCCGGCCCTGCCAGGCGCTTGCGCTTGACCGCCCTTTCGCTGTGCAGGGACCTGACTTCAGCCTCTCCGGCGACGACAATGAGCAATTCCCCCGATTCTCCGCCGGTCTCCAGTTGCGCGCCCGCCGGCAGGCAGATCTGAGACAGCCCTTTGGCGAAGGCTGCCAGACCATCCAGCGGCGCCGTGTGGAACAGGGCCACTTCTCGCAGCAAGAGGAGCTTGCGCGCCGCGCCCGAAGGGCTCGCCAGGTCCGACGCAAGGTGCTCGGGGGGGGCCGCTGGCGCGACCGCACGCTCCAAGACGTCCGGAAATCCCAGAGCTTGCCCGGGTCCAGAAGCCGAGCGGGCTGCGAGGCGCAGCACGCGCAAGAAGAGCGCAAAGTTGTCTTCCAGCACCTCAGCAACCAGGTCGCCATCGATTTCCAGTGCGTGAACGGGTTCGACCGCGACGGCCGTGACCAGGTGCCTTGTCCCGGCGGCCAGGGGCAGCAGACCGACGGTATCGAACGCGCCCGCGCTCTCCGGAGCGGCTCCCGACCGCGACAGCCGGGCCCTTCCGGACAGCAACAGTTGCACCGTGTGCACGAGCTCACCCACGGTGGCCAGCGTCTGGCCCGGGCCGTAGTCGCGGTCCCGAGAAAGGCGTGCCAACATTGCCAGGTCCGACGCGGGAAGCGCCGACAGCAGCGAGAACCTGCGCAGCGCCAGCAGGCGCTCGCTCAATCCGCGGGGACGATGGTCCTCAAACATGGGTCGCTGCCACTGCACCGTGGTCGTGTGGGCGGCGCCCCCGTCGAAGACTGAGCGCGCTCAGTTCCTGGGTGTGGTGGGTTGCCAGGGCCGCCAGGGTGCCGCCTTCTTCGGCCAGCCCGATCGCCGTGAGTAAGGCACCGTAGGCCGGCCCGCGGGGAGGGCCCCATCCACGCGCGCCCGCCGCCCGCTGGCCGGCAGTGAGGGCCGCGAAACGCTGGCGGTCTCCCATTTCGTCGATGAGGGCCAGTGTCAGGACCTGCGCCGGCCCCGTCAGAAGGTTTTCAATCAGCTCTCGGCCCGCGGCGCGCGTGCGGTGACCTCCCCCGCGAACGGCGCGCAGCATCCTCCCGAAGTCCTCTCGCGGATAGCGCAGGGTCAGCACGCGAAACAGACGTTCGATGGCGTTCTGCTCCTTTTCACCCAACAATTCCCGTAAGAGCGCCCAGGTCGGTGTGCGGCGCCGGGAGTCCCTGCTTGCGCCATCTTCCAGGCAGACACGCCACCCCAGATAGCGATAGGCAGAATCGGTGGCCGCCGCCGCCGCACGCGCCAGGATGTCCGGGTCAAGCTCGGTGCGTGGTTGCACGCGCCGCAGACGGCTGAGGGCCCGCAAGATTCGGAAGCGAACGAAACCATCCTGCTCGATCAGCAAACCGTCCATCAACGCGACCGCGGCGCGGTCGGGATCGATCTCCACCAACGCGCGCGCCACGTTGGCCCGCACTGCCACCGGTTGTTTGACGTCCGTCAGCGCAGCCAAGGTCAACTCGAACGCGGCGGCGCCAATCCTGGCCAGTGCTGCGCGCGCCGGTACCCGTGTCTCTCGGTTCCCCAACCATCGCACCAGCGCACCCATGGTTGTTGGTCCCCCTATGGCGCCTAGTGTTTCAGCCACCCTGCTCAAAACCTCGGGGTCCGGCTGGTCGGCCAGACTGAACAGGAGCTTCTCAAACCGCGGTGAGGGTCGCTCCGCAATTGACTCGGCCACGGCCAAACGCAGGGCAAGATCTCCGTTCTTCACCAACGCACACAGCTGAGCGACAGCTTGGTCGACGTCTATCCACCCCTGGTCCACCAGGACCACCAGGGCGATGCCGCGAATGGTGGGTGGGCAGTCGGGGCGGGCGACCAGCCGCGACAGCGCCGGGCGGTCAGGCGCCACAGCCGACCGGCGACGGAGGGCGGCACTTCGCACCGATTCATCGACGTGGCGCTCAGCAAGCTCGTCCAACATGGTCAGCAGCAGCGGCACTCGATCGGAGGCACCGTCGCCTTCGACGACGATGGGGATTGCTTGGACCACGCTCCGCACGACCTCGAATGAGGGATGGCGCAGAAGTTTGAGGGGGATCATACGGGCTTGCCCGCAAGCGACCAGCAGGTCAACTGCTGCCCTGACTTCCAGCGCGCACGAGCTGTCGAGGGCGTCAATGAGGGTAGCGCGGCCGGGGCCGTCCGCGTAGGAACCGATCGCGACGTCGCCCGAGAGTTTTGGCTGCAGCAAGGTTGCCCGCAGCATGTCGACGTAACGTCTTCCCAGGCCGTGCGCCACCACCATCCAGACCGCGAGCAGCGCGGCCGCTCCGATCAGGCGGACCCCCGGACCGGCCGCCATCCTGAACATCAGCAGCAAGCCCAGGCCCGCCACCGCCTGCCCTGCGCGCTGCCCGAACGCATCGATGATGGGCTTGGCCTGCCGCCGCAGACGATCGCCAAGTGGCATCTGTAACAGCTCAAACGTGGGACGCTGGAACGAGCTGCGCACAGCAGTTTCAAAGCCACGCACCAGCACGACGGCTGCCAGCCCTCCGGTCATCAAGGTCATCACCACCCCCAACAACAACAGCAAGGGCACCCACACCTGGACGCGGCCCACCCCCACCAGCCGCACCACCAGCGCGACGCCGAACACTTGCAGCAGCAGCGAAGCAGCGCTGGTGATCAAATGGAATGTTGCGAAGAAGCGTGGCAGCTGCTGGGAGGACAGGTGAGTGATAACCGCCTCCTTGAACGAGAAGTCCAGCACCGTTGATATGCTGGCCGCCAGTACCGCCAACACCATCAGACGGATCACGTAGCCCTGGCCAAATAGCCAGACCAACGAGCGGCCCGTCGCGGCGGTCCGCTCGCGCTTCCTGGGCGTTGGCGGTACCGTATGTCGCAGGAGCAGCGCCGGGACCAGAGCCGTCGCCATCATCACCGCCGCCGCCAGAAAGATGAGCATGCGAGGCTCCACACGCGTGCTCAGGAGGCGCGCCACGGCTGCACCCGCAACAGCGCCCAGTCCGCCGCCCGCCGCCACGCGCCCATAAGAGCGCTTGGCGACCGTCATGTCGATGCTTTCGCCCAACAGCGCCCAGAGGCGCCCCACCACAAAGGCTGCGAAGGTTCCCGACCACAAGAACAGCAGATGGAGAAGGACAGGCCCCGGCCCCGCCAGGGCATCGCCCAGACCCACTCCCAGACCGGCGGTGGCCACCCCCCCGACCAGCAGCGAGATCGAAACGTCCCGGGCCGGGTTCCCCCCGCTGCCTGTCGTGCGAACACTGCCCACCACCAAACTCAAGGCCGCCATCGCCAGGTATAACCAAGGAAGTCGCCAGAGCGGCAGGTGCGTAAGCACCAGCGCATCGCGCGCCGTCTCCAGCAGGGCGTGCGCCCCTAGCGTTCCGAGCAGCGACACAAAGGCCGCGACTACCAGCCGACGTTCTGCGGACGCGGGTTCAGCGGTACCCGCCGCGCGATCTGCGCCGACGCGGGGAGTGCGCACCGGCGCATTCGTCATTGCCAAGGGATCGTCCATCGTCGTTGTCGCCTCCGTGTCGCCTCCCTCACCCGAAGAACGCGAAAGGCAGATCGCCTCCCGACAGGCGGGGTACGCCAGGGGGGCCGCCCGCAGAGCGATCTCGCACACTCGTTTCTCGCGCTCGCGAATCGCCGGTAGCCAGAAGCGTGGCTTCCCCCACCAGATGGGGAACCGGCAGCCCCGCCACCCCGGCCAACGTCATCCTGGTGAAATCGAGGCGTTCGAAGCGCGCGGCTTTCAAATCGTTCCACAGGTCACGTGGCGAGTTGGCGCTCCCGGACGCCACCTGCCACAAACGAGAAGCGAACCGCTGCAACCGCCGCAGCCGCGTCCCTGCAGGGGCGGCCACGGGCTCGACAAAAACCAGGCGGCCTCCCGGCCGCAAGACGCGCTTGATCTCTGCGAGCAGCAGGCCAACATCCGACGCCGCAGCCAGCGCGCCTACCGTGGCGACCGCGTCCGTGCTCCTGTCGCTCACGCCGGCCAAGCGGGCCAGGTGGCCGGCGGCAGAGGCGCGGTGCCAGTCCAGCGTCACAACGCAACCACGCCGCGTCGGCAAGAGGCGGCCCAGCTGAAGCCGTTCCGCCGAGGCCAACCGCACCCGGCTCATGCCGGACAACCAGGCCTGCAACCGAGCCGCGGGCGAAGGGGCCGCCGGCTTCGGCGCGACCACGACTGCCGGGAAATCGGTCAACGACAAAGCAGATAGTGCAAGGGACGACATGGCATCCCGACGGTGCAATCACCAAGCCAGGGCGATCCGAGTTTTTACGGCCCGGTGATGGGGAGGACGCCCCATCAGACAGTGGCCTGATCCAGCATTCCACACGACCCTGACGCGCGACAATTGTCCGCAGCCGGACGCAGCCGGACACAACCGGACACAACCGGACAATTGTCCAGTCGCTTGATCGGTGAAATGGCCCCGTTCCCCCGCGTCCTTCCCTGGCGCCTTCCTTGCTGAGTCTGTTCGGGAGTCGGACTACGACACCAGCCCAGCGCTAGCGGTCGCGACGCAGGCGCGAGGGTGGGGAGGTGGGTGGTCCGTCCGCGTATTGGAGGCTGGCCCGGTTTACCGGAACGGCCTCCAAGCCCTCCGCGAGGGGCGAAGCCGCTACATGCCCGGCGGCCACACGATTTGCAATCCGTTGACGGGCGCACGCCTTGTCGTGCCGGAGGCTGGCGTGGCTGTCAGGGTGAAGGAGGTTCCGGTGACGCCGCGGAAGACGATGTAGTTGCCGGGAACATCGGGAGCCGCCAAGACATATCCTGAGAACTGGGTCGGCGGCGGACCGGTCTGGCTGATGGTGTAGGACACGCCTCCGATGGCGTAGGTATACCCGCGCGTACCCGTGAAGACGCCTCCGGTGCAGTATACGTAAACGTCATAGCCGCCGCTGGTCAGCGCCGCCGGCAGATTGCTGACGGTGACCGTCCCCGGCGGCGATGAGGAGACAACGTCGAGATATCCGTTCATCATGCGGACGTCGCCCGCCGCATCGGGATATCCGACCCACCAGATGGCGGGGGACGTGCTGCTGCTCTGCGCATTCCAGGTTGCGGACGCCGTCGAGGTGGAACCATCAGAAAGCTTGAGGCTGCCCTTCGAGCCGGAGTTCGAGGCGAGGGCGTTCCAGTAAGCGGCTGGCTTGACTCCCGCCACTTCGGCGTCCGCCATCGTGCGCAACATCACCACCCTGGTG
>JBDSME010000302.1:0-6178 GCA_039916065.1 Polyangia bacterium | reverse complement strand
GTGGCCTGCTGGCGGCGCCGGTGAGCAAGCCCTACGTGGTCCTGGCACCCGGAGAGCGCGCGGAGCTCTGGACCGACTTCGCGCCGTCGTCCTCCGGCCAGGAGCTGTGGCTGGAGAGCCGCGCGTTCTCAGCCGCGGGCGGCATGATGATGGGTGGCGGCATGATGGGGCGAGGGGACGCGGGTGGGCGGGGTGGCCTCGCCAACGGCGCGCCGTTTCGTGTCTGCAGGTTCTTGGTCTCCGGAGGCGGCGAGCGACTCGCGCTTCCCTCGCGGTTCGAGCCGCTGGCCTGGCGCGCCGACGCAGAAGTGGTGAACCTCGGCCGTCCGCGTCGCGTGGACGTATCCATGTCGATGATGCGCTGGCAATTGAACGGACGAAGCTTCGAGATGACGGAGGTGGCGCCCGAGGAGCGCGTGAAGCTTGGGTCCACCGAGGACTGGGAGTTCAGGAACATCGGCGGCATGATGGCCATGGCGCATCCGCTCCATCTTCACGGCGGCCAGTTTCAGGTGGTGGAGCGCGAGCTGGCGCCGGGATGGCACGCCTCCGCGGCGACGCTACAGGCGGGCCTGATCGACGAGGGGTGGAAGGACACCTTCCTGTTGTTGCCCGGCGAGCGTGTCCGGCTGCGCATGCGCTTCGAGCGCTACCCGGGCCTGTTCCTTTACCACTGCCACAACCTGGAACACGAGGATGCGGGGATGATGCGAAATTTCCTCATCGAGGCATGATTCGGGCTGGCAAGGCGCAGGAGCGACGATGAACGAACACCAACCTCACCAGCATCCCGGATCGCGACTGCCGGGGGTCAACCCAGCGCCCGGGGAGAAGAAGAAGGATCCGGTGTGCGGGATGATGGTCAAGGCGGACGCACCGCTGCGAGCCGCCTTCGAAGGCGAGGATTACGTCTTTTGTGGCCAGCGGTGCCTGGACCGCTTCCGCGGCGATCCGCGGAAGTATTTGAAGCCGACGGACCCGGTGGACGCTGCGAACACCCCTGCGCATGCCCCGACGCCCTCCCGTCCAGCGGCGTCCTCCGCCACACCCGGGATGCAATGGACCTGCCCCATGCACCCGCAGATCCTTCGAGACAAGCCAGGAACGTGTCCCATCTGTGGGATGGCGCTGGAGCCGAAGACCATCACCCTCGACGAGGGCGAGAACCCCGAGCTGCGGGATATGCGCCGTCGGCTCTGGGTCGGCATCGCGCTGTCCGCGCCCTTGATGGCCATTGCGATGGCGCATCTGATCCCGTCGCCGTTCGTGCACATGCTGGTCGCCAGCCCGGTGCGGCCCTGGATCGAATTGCTGCTGGCCACGCCGGTGGTGCTTTGGG
Organism: Polyangia bacterium; assembly: GCA_039916065.1. GTDB lineage: Bacteria > Myxococcota_A > Polyangia > Fen-1088 > Fen-1088 > FEN-1088. Next base: position 4,839 of record JBDSME010000302.1, on the reverse strand, counting down.
GCGGCTGGCCCTTCTTCGTACGCGCCGTGGACTCTGTGCGCCACCGCAGCCCCAACATGTTCACCCTCATCGGATTGGGGGTCGCCGCGGCCTACGGCTACAGTGTGGTGGCCACCGCCTTGCCGGGCATCTTTCCCCCCTCGTTCCGGGGCCAAGCGGGCCAAAACGGCCAAAACGGCCGGGAGGGCGGGCCGATGGACGGCCAGGTGGCTGTGTACTTCGAGGCTGCGGCGGTGATCGTGACGCTGGTGTTGCTCGGCCAGGTGCTGGAGCTGGCGGCGCGCAGCCGGACGGGCGCCGCGATTCGCGCGTTGCTGGGGCTGGCGCCCAAGGTGGCCCGGCGTCTTCGTCCGGACGGCGCCGAGGAGGATGTTCCTCTGGCCGAGGTGATCGTGGGCGACCGGCTGCGGGTTCGCCCCGGTGAAAAGATCCCGGTCGATGGCTCGGTCCTGGAAGGGCTGAGCGCCGTCGACGAATCGATGATCACCGGGGAGCCCATCCCCGTCGAAAAGGCGACGGGCGCGCCGGTGATAGGAGCGACCCTCAACGGCACGGGGGGACTGATCATTCGCGCTGACAAGGTCGGCACCGACACCCTGCTGGCCCAGATCGTCAGGATGGTCAGCGACGCGCAGAGAAGTCGCGCTCCCATTCAGCGCCTGGCGGACGTCGCCGCCAGCTATTTCGTCCCCACGGTGATCGCCGTGGCCGTCCTGACCTTCGGGCTCTGGGCCGCGCTGGGGCCGCAGCCAAAGCTTGCTCACGCGCTGGTCAATGCCATCGCGGTGCTCATCATCGCCTGCCCCTGCGCGCTGGGACTGGCCACCCCCATGTCAATCATGGTGGCCACCGGCAAGGCAGCAAGCATGGGCGTCCTGTTCAAGAACGCCGAGGCCATCGAGCTGTTGCGGAAAGTGGACACTCTGGTGATCGACAAGACCGGCACCCTCACGGAAGGGAAACCTCGGCTGGTGTCGGTGACGCCGGCCGCCGGCACCTCGGAGCAGCAGCTCTTGCGGTTGGCCGCGACGCTCGAGCGTGGGAGCGAGCACCCCCTGGCCGCGGCGATCGTCCAGGGCGCCGCCGACCGCGGAGTGGCGCTGGGGTCGGCGACTGCTTTCCGCTCGCTGACCGGCAAGGGGGTCACCGGGGAGGTGGACGGCCGGGCGGTGGCGCTCGGCAATGCGAAGCTGCTCGTCGAAGTGGGCGCCTCCGGCGACGTCATGGCGGAACGAGCTGAAGCGTTGCGCGCCGATGGCCAGACGGTCATGTTCGCGGTCCTCGACCGTCAGTTGATCGGGCTGCTGGGGGTGGCGGATCCCATCAAGCAGACGACGCGGGAAGCCTTGCGACAGCTGCACCTCGACGGCCTGCGGCTGGTCATGCTCACGGGTGACAACCGCACCACCGCCGAGGTGGTGGCGGCCAAGCTGGGGATCGACGAGGTGCTGGCTGAAGTGTTGCCGTCCGACAAGGCGGAAGCGGTGAAGCGTTTGCAGGCTCAGGGACATATCGTCGCGATGGCGGGCGATGGCATCAATGACGCCCCGGCGCTGGCCCGCGCCCACGTGGGGATCGCCATGGGCACCGGCACCGACGTCGCGATGGACAGCGCGGGGGTCACCCTGGTGAAGGGGGACTTGCGTGGGATAATACGGGCGCGCCGGCTCAGTCGCGCCACCCTGTCGAACATCAAGCAAAACCTGTTCTTTGCATTCATCTACAACAGCGTCGGCGTCCCCATCGCGGCCGGGATTCTCTATCCATTCTGGGGAGTGCTCCTGACGCCCGTGATGGCGGCGGCCGCCATGGCCTTCAGCTCCGTCTCGGTGATTGCGAACGCCCTCCGGCTCAGGCGCGCGGACGTCTGAGGTCGATGCTCGATGATGAATTGTTGGTCTGCTGTCTCATCTACTGATTGCCATCAAGGAGAGTACCTATGCTTATCAAACGCAAACATCGCCGTTGGACCAAACAGGTCGCCTTTGTCCTCACGGCGTCATTTCTTGTTGTACCCGCGGCTGCGGCCGCGCCCGCCGCTGAACCGAAAGCTGCCCCGTCCCCGAAAGCCGAACAGCCCGCCGCCGCGCTGTACACCTGTCCCATGCACCCGGAGGTGATCTCCGACAAGCCAGGACGTTGTCCGAAGTGCGGCATGAAGCTGGTGCCAAAAGTTCCGGCGCCAGGGAAGAAGTGAGTCGCGCCGCACCGGCTTCTCCTTCTACCCAGGGGGGCCAGGGGGCCCTGCTCCTGGCGGTGCTGTTGTCCGCGCTGGGCGGCGCCGCCTGTGCCAGCGTGTCGCCCGAACGCGGGCACGATCAGGTCTCCACCTTCGTGCTGCAGCGCACCGGTCACCGAACGCGCTGGGAGAAGGGGCCGCCCGACGACGCCAGGATCGCGTCGTGGGTCGCTGACCTGACGAAGGGCGGACTCACCCGGGCCCGGGCGGTGGAGATCGCGCTGGTAAACAGCCCGACCCTGCAGGCGACCTACGAGGAGCTGGGAATCTCGCAGGCGGACATGGTCCAGGCGGGGCTGCTCGCCAACCCGAGCTTCGGCGCCGAGTACGGATTCGCTCTGACCTCGGGCGCCGTGGCAGAGGCGCGCTTCTCGCTGGTGCAGAATTTTCTGGACCTGTTCGTCCTGCCCTTGCGCAAGCAGATCGCGCGCGAACAGTTCGAAGCCGATACCTTGCGGGTGGCCCACCAGGTGCTGGAGACGGTGGCCGAGGTTGAAAAGGCCTTCGTGGCGGCGCAGGCCAGCGTGGAGCTCCTGGCATTTCGGCGCACGGTGGTCGAGACGGCCAGCGCCGCCGCCGAGCTGAGCCAGCGTCAATATGACGCTGGCAACATCAACACCTTCGATCGCGCATCGGAGCAGGCGACCTTCCAGCAGGCAACCCTGGACCTCTCACGGGCCGAACTTGAGCTCCTGGAGGGCCGCGAGCGCATCAACCGTCTGCTGGGTTTGTGGGGCGCGACGACCAGATGGCAATTCGCCGAAGGTCTGCCTGCCCTGCCCGCGAGCGAGCCCAAGCTGGAAGACCTGGAATCCCTGGCCATCCGGCAGCGCTTCGACGTGGCGGCGGCGCGGCGGCAGGCTGAGCTCTTTGCCCGCGCCGTGGGGATGGCCCGCAGCACCCGCCTGTTCGGAAGAATCGACATCGGGGTGGACATCCACCGGGACCCCGATGGCCCGCGGGTGCTGGGACCGAACCTGGTCATTGACTTGCCGATCTTCGATCAGCGGCAGGCGGTGATCGCCCGCCTGGAGGCGCAACAGAGGCAACAAGAGCGCCGGCTGCTGGGTCTGTCGATCGAGGCCCGTTCCGAGGTGCGCCTGGCGGAAGCGCGCCTGCGGGCCACGCGGCACGCGGTCATCCAGTATCGGGATGTGCTGGTGCCGCTGCGCAAGGAGCTGGTCGATCAGGCCTTGCTGCACTACAACGGAATGTTCATCGGACTGTTTCAGCTCTTGACTGTGAAGCAGGGTGAAGTGGACGCGCGTCGCGGCTATCTGGAGAGCTTGCGCGACTACTGGGCCGCCCGGACCGACCTGGCGCGCGCCGTCGGTGGCGGCCTGAAAGGAGCGCAACGAGATGTCCCATGAGTCGGAGCCCGACGTCGCCGCACAACCGGACCTGGAGCGACCGGGTCTGGCCCGGCCGGACATCGAGCGTCCTCGACTGGCGCAGCCGGGGAGCTTGAGCCGGCGCGCCCTGTTGCTGGCCGGTGGAACCGGCGGCGCGCTGCTGGCGTCGAGCGGCCGCGCTGACGCCGCCGACGTCCTGGCCAGCGCACGGTCGCGGGCCCGCTCTGCTGGCGGCGCTGGCAAGACCAGCGCCGATCAACGTGCGCTTCCCCCGGGCCGGCCGGGGCACGACTACAAGCCGGTCAACGTCCCCAACGGGGCCAAGCTCCCCTGGAAGGTCGTGGATGGGGTGAAGGTGTTTCACCTGGTCGCCGAGGAGGTGGACCACCAGTTCGCCCCCGGCCTGACCGCCCGCTGCTGGGGGTACAACGGTCGGGTTCACGGTCCTCTGATCGAAGCGGTGGAGTTCGATCGGGTGCGCATCTATGTGACCAATCGCCTGCCGGAGGCGACCACCGTGCATTGGCACGGCCTGCTGCTGCCAAATGGAATGGATGGTGTCGGGGGTCTGACCCAGAAGGCCATCCAGCCTGGCGAGACGTTCAAGTACGAGTTCACCATCCACCAGAGTGGAACGAACATGTACCACGCGCATCATGACGAGATGACTCAGATGGGGCTGGGAATGACCGGCCTGTTCATCACCCACCCGCGGCGCCCCCGCCACCCGGCGGTGGACCGCGATTTCGCGATCTTGTTGCACGAATGGCGGATCGACCCCGGCGCCAAGCGTCCCAACCCCAACGAGATGACCGATTTCAACGTCCTGACCATGAACGCCCGCGTTTTCCCGGGGACCGCGCCGCTGGTGGTCCGCACGGGTGACAGGGTACGCGTCCGCATCGGGAACCTCAGCGCCATGGACCACCACCCCATTCACCTGCACGGCTACCAGTTCCGCATCACCGAAACCGACGGTGCCTCGGTTCCCGAGCAGGCCCAGGACACCGAGACCACGGTCCTGGTCCCGGTGGGCAGCACCCGCACCATCGAGTTCGTGGCCGACGAGCCCGGCGACTGGGCCTTTCATTGTCACATGACCCATCACGTGATGAACCAGATGGGGCACGGCCTGCCCAACCTGATCGGGGTGGACCCGGGAAAGCTGGATGAACAAGTACGGAAGGTCCTACCCGGTTACATGACCATGGGTCAGGCGGGCGGCGGGGACATGGGGGACATGGGAAT
>JBDSME010000301.1:0-6831 GCA_039916065.1 Polyangia bacterium | reverse complement strand
AAGGTGCCGCAGAAAATGGTGCCGCGCCGAATTGCGTGGCCGTTGATCTGATCGTCATCGGACCAGAAGAAGGACTTTTCGCCGGCAACGCACTCGGACTCCGGCGCGAAGGTGATGCCCTCGTTGTTCGAGTTCGGCAGGGTGCTCGGACGGTCGAACACGCGGCTAACCTGGAACCGGCCTGCCGTCGGCGACGAGGCATTCATGTTGAGGCGAAATACCGTGGCCTTGTTGTTACAGGTGTTGTCACAGTAACCCCAGAGGTAGCCGACCTCGCGGTCGTAGGCCAGGTCCATGATCGAGACCTGGCCGCTGCCGAAGGTAGCGACCCGCGCAAAAGTGTTGGTGAGGTGGTTGAGGGCGTAGCCGTAGATCACTCCGTTGGCTTCGAGGCCAACGAAGAAGAGGCCCGTGCCGTGGTTGGGATAGTTGCCCGGAACATAGAGCGCTTGGGCGGCTTCGTCGAAAAAGCCTCCGGCGACGAGGGCGGTATCGGGCACGTACGTGATGGCCTCCAACCCTGCGTTGGCGCCCGCCACCGGTAGATCGGTTGTGAGGTTCCACTCATTGAGGGCGGTGAGCTCGGCGCCGGTGGTGGTGGTGTCGAAACGAAGAATGCTGAGGCGGCTGACACCACTGTTGTTGTTGTCACGTTCGGTGGAGACGTAGATTCCATTGTCTGTCCATTCGGCCTTGCTGAGGCCTTCGGTGTCCGGTGCGCCAAGACCGTCGGGGTAGTGGAGCAGCTTTCCAGTGTTCCAGCTGTCGGTGGGATCGCTGCTCCAGGTGAATCCGTTCCACAGCAAGCGGTAGAGCTTGGACGGCCCATTCTGGATGGCCCACAGCACGGCGGGAGCAATACCAGCGGCCGGCTGGTAGTTGAGACCGGAGAGATTGGTTCCGAAGGTATTCAGCTCGTCCACGGTGACCACGGAACCTGTCCCCGGCCAGGCAAACGAGGTGGAAGCGCCGCCGCCGCTACCGGTTCCTGCGCCGCCCCCGGTTCCTGCGTTGCCCCCCGCACCGGCGCTGCCGCCTGCACCGCCTCCACCACTTCCGCAGGCGTTGGCGGTTCCCTTCGTGGGGGTCATATCGGGGAATCCCCCGGTGCCATCTGGACAGCGGCCGTATGTGCCCGCCGCGTGGGTGGTCCAGCTGTAGGAATCGACGAGGGTGCCCGCAGCGTCGAAGAGGCGCGTGGAGTCGGGCGCGCCAAGACCGAAGGTGAATTGAGCGACGTTCATCACATAGAAGCCGCCGGGGGCGACCACTGTTCCCGCCGGAAGAATGTAGAAGGCGTGGGTATCGTCGTTGTCCTTGAACTTCCACCCTGAGATGTCGGCAGGCGAGGTGCCTTTGTTGTACAGCTCGGTCCAGTCACCCACCGCGTCGCCGTTCGACTCGACTTCGTTGATTGTGACCTGCGGCGTGGAGGTCCCCCCCGCGCCCCCCGTTCCCGTCCCCGCCGTCCCGCCGGCGCCCGCGCCACCGCCCGTGCCGGTGGAACCTGCGCCTCCGCCAGCGCCGGCGGCTCCGCCGGCGCCACCAGCCCCGCCGCCACACGCATTGGCGGTCCCCTTCGTGCTCGTCGTATCGACGAACGCACCGGCGCCGTTCGGACACCGGCCGTAGGTGCCGGTGGCGTGCGTGGTCCAGTTGTAGGCCCCCACGAGGTAACCCGCCGCGTTCCAGAGGCGTACCGAGTCAGGCGCGCCCAGGCCAAGGATGAAGTCCGCTCCCTCCATGACGTGGTACCCTCCGGAGGGGAGGATGGTCCCCGCGGGGATGATGTAGAAGGCGTGGGTGTCGTCGTCGTCCTTGAATTGCCAGCCGGAGATGTCGACGGGGTTCGCTCCGGCGTTGTAAAGCTCGACCCAGTCGCCTGGCACTCCCCCGTTCGATTCGACCTCGTTGATCACGACATCGCCGACCGTGCACGAGACCCCGCTGGCGACGGTGACCGGCACGCAGGCGCCCGCCGCGCTACTGCAGGACGCTGTGTGGCACTCGTCCGGGGTCAGGCAGGCCACCGGTCCAGATCCGACACAAGAGCCAGCCACGCAGCTGTCGGTCTGCGTGCAGAAGTTGTTGTCGCTGCAACTGGTTCCATCGGCGAGGGCAGGGTTCGAACAGGCCCCGCTGGCGGGATTGCAGGAACCGGCTGCACGGCAGGGTCCTGGCGCCGGACAGGTCACCGAGCTGGACGAGCCGCACACACCCGCCAGACAGGAGTCGGCAAGCGTACAGGCGTTGCCGTCGCTGCAGGTCGTGCCGTTGGTTGCCGGCGGGTTCAAACAGATGCCGGACGCCGCATCACAGGTGCCCGCCGTGTGGCACTGGTCCGGCGCTGAACAGGTGACCGGCGGGCCCGACTGACAGGCCCCGGCGGTACAAACGTCGTTCTGAGTGCAGGTATTTCCGTCACTGCAGGGGGTGCCGTTGGCGAAGGTGGTGCGCACGCACAGGCCGTTGGCGGGGCTGCAAATCGCGGCCGTGTGGCATTGATCAGCGTCAGGACAGACGACCTTCGGTCCCGCCACGCACGCTCCTGCCGCGCAAATGTCCGCCTGGGTACAGGCGTTCCCGTCGCTGCATGAGGTGCCGTCCGCGAGGAGTGTGTTCGAACATGCGCCGGTCGAAGGATCGCACACTCCGGCGGTGTGGCATTGCTCTGAGGGACAGGTAACGCCCACTCCCCCGCGGCAGGTGCCACCAAAACAGAAGTCTGACGTGGTGCACGCGTTGCCGTCGTTGCAAGCTGTCCCAGACTGCAGGACAGGATTCGAGCAAGTACCCGTCGAAGGGCTGCACGCGCCGACGCCGTGGCACTGATCGGAGGCCACGCACACCACGGCCGCTCCCGCCGCGCAAACCCCCGACTGGCAGGTCTCGGCGCCGTTACAGGCGTTGCCGTCGCTGCAGGACGTCCCGTTGCCGACAGGAGTGTGTGTGCAGGCGCCGCCAGCGCCGCAGGCGTCTGCGGTGCAGGGATTGCTGTCGTCACAGGTCTGCGCGGTGGTCGCGCACACACCCGCTTGACAGATACCGGCGCCGCAAGCGCCGGCAGACTGACACCCCGTGCCGTTCGCCACGTTGGCCAGCAAGCATCCCAAAACCGGATCACACGAGCCGACCTGACAGGGGCCGGGGTTCTGGCAGGCCAGTGGCGGCGCCGATGAGCAGATGCCTGCCTGGCAAGTCTCGGCACCATTGCATACGTTGCCGTCGCTGCAGCTAGCGCCATTTGTCAGGGGGGGATTCGAACAGAGTCCGGTCGCTGGATCGCAGGCGCCGATGCTGTGGCAGCTGTCAGGGGCGCCGCAAACGGTCTCGGTTCCCCCGCGACAAACCCCGCTGATGCAGCTGTCGGACGCCGTGCACAGGTTTCCGTCGCTGCAGGTGGTGCCGTTCGCCTTCGCCGGATTCGAACAGCTCCCGCTGTCGGGATCACAGACGCCGGGGACATGACACTGGTCGGCGGCCGCGCAGATTCGCGGCGTGCCCGGGCTGCACACCCCCGCGTTGCATACGTCGCCGGTGGTACAGGCGTTGCCGTCAGAACAAGACGTGCCCGCCGGGGCCGCGACATTCGAACACCCAAAACCCGTGGCCGCGCTACAGAGATCGATGGTGCAGGGGTTGTGATCGTCACAGGTGGAAGGACACTGCCCCTGTCCACCGGTACCGCCCGCGCCCGCCGTCCCGCCAATTCCCGCCGTCCCGCCAGCGCCACCAGTTCCACCGCCCCCTGTGCCGGCTGTGCCCCCTGTGCCTCCAGCGCCCCCCGTACCCCCGCCGGCCGCGCACGCCTTCGATCGGGCGGTGGCGATTTCCACGCGCAGACCGAGTACCCACGCCACCAGGCTCTTGCCGCTGAATGGAACCTGCAGGACGTCGGCCTGGGAGCCCGCCACCAAGGTCACCGGCTGCCCGCGATTGATCGGAGCGGGAGAGAAGCGGTTGAAGAACCCGACCGGGATGGATACCGCCGTGGACAAGGTGTTCGTGTATCCGAAATGTGCTTTGTAGTTGTTACCCGAGACCTTCTCCACGCACTTGAGAACTGGTCGGACGGACTTGAGATTGGCCAGTACCAGCGCGCTGACCTTCGGCGCGTTGGCGTTGACCTCCGCTTCCAGTTGTTCCGCCGCTGCCGCCGCTGCCGCTGGATCGTCTGATTCCCCGCTGCTGCAAGCCGCCGCACCGCTCAAAGCGATGGCAAGCACCAGCGCCCACGGCTGACCGTTGACACGGCGACTATGCCTCGCTGTCCGCGATGCCGCGGTCAACGACCGGATCGATGCTACGTTGGCGAGGCCGGCCCAAGCCGGAGCAAGAAATCTCGAATCAGGCGCAGCATCCATGGATCAGCCTCCGGGCAGTTTGGAGAAGACGCATTGTTGCGATCGCCTTGCGGAAACCTCAACAAACGTTCTGGCACCGGTCTGGTGACAATTGATTCCCCATCGCTGGACCTCTTGGCGGAGGAGAGTCGCCCCTGTACCATGCGCCACCGCGAGGCCGTCCGCGTGCACCATCGGACCGAAACGGAGCGGCAACAGGAGCCTGTGTGAAATTTCCGAGAGTCACATTGTTGGTCGTCGGCGCGCTGCTCGGCGCTCTTCTGCTTTCTTTGGTCGGCGGGTGCCGCCCCCGTGCGCGCCACGCCCCGGATCCCGCGCCAGCAGGCACGACGACCCAGGACGGCCTTGCCGTCCCGCAATTGGAAACCCAAGACCTGGAGATCGGCGCGGGCAAGACGGCCCTTACCGGAGCTATCGTTTCGATTCATTACACGGGGTGGTTCAATCGGGCGAAATTCGACACATCGCTGAGCAGAGATCCTCTCGAGTTCCGACTGGGCAAGGGTGAGGTTCTGCGGGGGTGGGACCAGGGCATCCCCGGGATGAAGGTCGGGGGCAAACGAAGGCTCACCCTGCCTCCCGATTTCGCCTATGGAGCAAAGGGAAGCCCGGGGGGCGCCATCCCCCCGAACAGCGTGCTGGTCTTCGAGATCCAGTTGGTCGACGTCAAGAACTGAACGTATGAGGACGGTGGGGTAGCCAGATACGCGCCCCAAGAGATTCTGGGGCGAGCCCAGAAACGGGCGCCAGATCTGGGTGAGCGAAGTCGGGGGCGTCAGGCTCAGTTGCAAGACCGCCACCATGCTGAGGCCAAATCGTCATCAAGCACGAATCGGTCGCTGGTATACACGCATGGCCACACGGTCACCCCTTGCGCGGAGAGAAGAGATATGAAGTCGAGCTGTTCGCCCCCTGCCACTTGCCCGCGACCCGCCGGACAGTGCCCCCGTTTGCGGCCCCCGGAGTCCTTTGGTTTCGGACTGCAATTGGTATTGCTGGCAGGTTTGTCGTTCGCAGCGCGTTCGTCCTTGGCAGCGACAGAACCCTCGGATTCGCCGCCGCCGCCGCGGCCGGCCTCCGCAGCGTCTCTCCCCACGAAAGAGGCAACTGAGGCCCGCGCGCGCCCGCTGCCTGGACAGCTGTCCGCAAAATTCGCCATCGACCCGCGCAATCCCGAAGGAAACATTCCCTCCATAAAGGACCGCAACAGCAATCCTCTCGAATTCGGCTATTTTCTCCAGGACTTGCTGGAGCGGGCCGAGCAAGCCCGCAAAGAGAACGATTTTGAAGGCGTGATCCGTTATTATCGGGCCGTCGCGAAGGCCGTTCCTGACAACGCCAAGGGCTGGAGCAAGTTATGTGAGGCGTACGATTTCGTGAAGGACCGCGACCGTGCCATCCGTGCTTGCAAGTACGCCATCGATAGGCCCGCGGTGGAACTGCAGGACTATCTGCGCTACGTGCGCCTCATTTTGTCGCGCGAGGACCAGTTACCCGCCAGCGATCAGGGCGAAGTGAACGCCGTGCTTGCACACCTGGACGAGCAGCCGTCACTGGAACTGGTGTCCAATGAGCTGCGCTGCGAGGCCGGCGTCAAGCTCAAGGACGTGGCCATGCTGGAGCGGTGCACGAAGGTCCTGGTCAGGCTCGCGCCCGGGGATCCAAAGACCGTTGTTTTTCAGTGGTCCTTGGCCATGCAGAAGGGCCAGCGCTCCGAGGCCGAACGGTTCATAGCGCTGGCGCGCAAATCGGGAGTGGTGCTGGCGAACGTCGAGCGCATGGAGAAGGTGACATCCTCCTCGCTGGACGGTGATGCCCGGCACAGGATGGTGCTGGGCGCAATCGTGTTGCTCCTGGGGAGCCTCACCTTGGTGGCGGTGGCACGACGACGGGCATCGCAGCGGCTGGCGCGATAGTCATCGGACGCTTGACAGCACGCATGGGCGGCGCAGCCTTTCGACCTGTCGTCTTGTTCCTGCTGGTCACGCCGGCCGCTTCTTGCAACGGGGCGGCCGAGCCGCAGACGGGGGCATCTCCCAATTCCGCCCGTGCACAGAACGTACTGGTGGTCGACGAAAGCATCGACACCCGCGCGGAGGTCTTTCGTAACAAGGTTATTGCGGCATACACGCTGGATTGCCAGACCGCCACCCGCCCCCGGGTCGGCGCCGCGATCCGTCCCGCCGCACTCGGCGGCAGCGACTTCTCCGCGACCTTCGACGAGCTGAAAGCCAGATACATCCAGCTCCTGACCACGGACTACCAGGACTGTCGACTGTCGGCCGGCATCGACGCCAAACCCGATCCTCTGGCCGCTGTGGCGCGGTTCAAATCGCGATGGAACGAAATGTTGCGTTCGCAGCAACCAAGCAGCGACGTCTTCTCGCCGGGTGAGCTGCTGGAGTTGGAGCCTGCCATCGACGCAGAGACTCAAGCGCTCTCATCTCACGGAACCGCCACGGCGGGC
>JBDSME010000300.1:0-2791 GCA_039916065.1 Polyangia bacterium | reverse complement strand
GAGCCAGCGTCACTATTCTCTTCATCAACACGTGAACTCCTCGAGCGGGCGTCGCGCCCGCGCTATTTCGAGACAGCGGACACCGCCCAAAACCGCGCGGCGCCGCCCATGATAGGGCAACCAATCTTCCGAACCAGTAGCACAGGGGGCCAGATGGGGGCCACCCTGGCGGCCGGTCAGGATAGCCTGCACATAAACGGAATCCCGCATTTACGAGGGCAGAGGCTCAGTGGCCGCGGATCAGGCCGACCCTGCCTTCGGACCGGGATGGACCGACCCAGGATCGCCGGCGGGCTGGTTGCCGCCATCGCACAGCTTGGCGGCATGCGACAACAAGTAGTCGCGCTCGGCCGTGCTGGTCGTACGCGCCGCGGCCCGCCGGTACAGCGGGATCGCGCGTAGCGTTTCCCCCGCGCGCTCCAAAAGATGCGCGCGCACCGCGTCCAGGCGGTGGTGGCCGGCCAGGCGGTGGTCCGCTTCCAGCACGTCAAGTTCCTCGAGCCCGGCGGCCGGCCCGTGAACCATCGCGGTGGCGATGGCGTGGTTCAGGTCGACCATCGGGTTGTCGGACAGGCCCTGCAGGACGGCGTACAGTGCCAGGATCTGCGGCCAGTCGGTGGCGTCGCTGGTGGGTGCCTCGTCATGGACGGCGGCGATCGCCGCCTGTACCTGATACGGTCCGATGGCGCCACGCGGAAGTGCCGCGCTGATCAGCGCCACACCCTCGGTGATCGCCGCGTGATCCCAGCGCGTCCTATCCTGCTGGTCCAGCGGGACCAGTTCGCCCGTCGGACCAACGCGGGCCGCGCGCCGCGAATCGGTGAGCAACATCAACGCCAGCAGACCCACCACTTCGGGCACCTCGGGGACCAGACGGTGAAGCGTGCGGGTGAGGCGCAACGCCTCCCCGGAAAGATCCGCGCGCACGACCTCGACGCCCGAACTGGCGGCGTACCCTTCGCTGAACACCAGATAAAGGACGTGCATCACCACCTCCAACCGCGTGGAGAACTGTTCGGGCGCGGGTGGGCCGAAGGCGCCGCCCGCCGACTTGATGGTCGCCTTGGCGCGGCTGATCCGCTGCGCCATGGTCGCTTCGGGAACCATGAACGCCCGCGCGATCTCGGCCGTGGTGAGCCCGCCGACCGCGCGCAACGTCAAGGCGATGGCGGACGCGGACGACAGCGTGGGATGGCAGCAAAGAAAGAGCAACTCGAGCGTGTCGTCGCGCTCTTCGGGGGCGGCGGCATCCAGGGCCAGCACCACCTGCTCGTCGGGGGGCACCAGGCTGACGACGAGCTCCTCGCGATGACGGCGCGCCGTCTCGGCACGCACCTGGTCCGCCATCCGGCGCGACGTCACCTGCAGCAGCCAGGCGCGCGGGTTCTGGGGCAGTCCGTCGCGCGGCCACTGACCGGCGGCGGCGATCAGGGCCTCCTGCACGGCATCCTCGGCGGCGGCGAAGTCGCGGAAGCGGCGAACGGCGATACCCAGCACCTGCGGCGCGAGCTGGCGCAACAGGTGCTGGATGTCGGAGGGCAGGGGTGGTGCCATCAACCCCGCGGCAAGTCCTGGGGCGGAGCGCTCATCACCTCGCGGACCTCGATGGCCATGTTGAGCGGCTTGCCTCCGCGGCCTGGGGCCGCCGACGCTTCGGCAGCGATCTGGTACGCCCGCTCCTGACTGTCGACGTCCACGATCCAATAACCGGCCAGGAATTCCTTGGCCTCGGGAAACACGCCGTCGGTAACAGGCTTGCCGTCGGCGTCCGCCCGGACCAGTTTGGCCTGGTCGGGACCGCTCAGCCCCTCGGCAGCAACCAGTTCACCTGCCGCGCCCAGCTTGGTGGCGAAGGTCTTCATGAATCCGATGTGGCGCATCAGATCCTCTCGTGGCCAGCTCGCGACCTGATACGGCCCGCCGCCAGGGGTGTTCATCATCAGCATGTACTTCATTGTTCGGCTCCTTGTTCTTGTTTCGGTGGATGGCCGGTTCTACCAGCCGGTTCATCCCTCGGTCGGAGCCGCTGGCGGTTTCTCGACATGGACTGCGACAAAAAGTTCAAGGCAAAGCCGGAATGCGGATCGAGCAGCGGCGATACGCCAAGGAAACCCCAGCATGCTACCGGCATCGACGGCGCCGGGGCAGGCGGTCCCCCGACACAACATCACAACGGCCGCAACGCCTTGTCTGCCTGCGCCTCGAGGGCGGCGGCCAGCGCGTTCAGGCTGTCGGAGGCCAACCCCCACTGCTGCCAGTACAACGGAACATCCAGCCACTTGTCCGCCACCATCTGCACCAGCCGTTTGGTCCGCAGATGGGGCTCGGCGAGCAACTCGGGATTCATCCCCCACCCCAGACCGAGGAGGCAGGCTTCGACGAAGGCCGTGGGCGACGGCACCATGTGCGCCCGAAGCTGTCCTGCGCGGCCGCCCAGCACCCGGCGCACGAAACGCTCCTGCAGCTCGTCCTTTCTGTTGAATGTGAGCGCCGGCGCGCGCCGCAGAGCCTCGGGTGGAGCGCCCTTGGGAAACCAGCGGCGCGCAAAAGCGGGGCTGGCCGTCGCGATGTAGCGCATCACCCCCAGCGGCCGAACGCGGCAGCCCTGAACCGGCCGCGCCTCGGCCGTGACGGCGCCCAGTACCCTCCCCGAGCGCAACCACGCGGCGGTGTAATCCTGGTCGTCGACCACGATCTCGACCTGCAGCTCGGTCGCCGCGACGAATCGAGCGATCGCCGGTACCAGCCAGGTGGCCAAGCTGTCCGCATTGACCGCCAGGGTCATTGGCGT
>JBDSME010000299.1:0-7604 GCA_039916065.1 Polyangia bacterium | reverse complement strand
GTGCGGGGTTCGCCGTGGGGCTGCTGGACGGCGGGTGGGCCGCGGGCGCGGCCAGTTCTGGACTGGTGGGTGGCGTGGTGACGGCGCTGCTGGCGGCGGCCGTGGATGGGCTACTGGGACTGGTGGGCGGCCTGCTGCTGGAGATGGTGGCGCGGTGGGCGGTGTGGGGGCGGCGCGGGCGGGGGGCTGACTGGGCCCAGGGGGCGGCCACGGCGCTGGCGGCCGTCGGCGCCGCGATCGCCACCGTGTTCGCGTCCTCGGGCTTCCTGGAACGCAAGAACCGGTTCCTGGCCGCCGGTGCGGTGGCGATGGTGGCGCTGGTGACGGCGGTGGTCGGCGTGGCACTGGTGCCGGCGCTGGCCAGGCTGCTGTCCCGGTCGCGACCAGTGCGCGCGGGGTCGCGGCGCCTCGATCCGGCGTTTCTGCTGCTGGCCCCTGCGGCGGTGGTGGCGGTCGAGGTGGTGATCATGTCGGCCGTGATGCTGATGCGCGCGCCCGTTTCGTCGGCGCGTGCGGGACGACAGCTGGCGGTGCTCGCGGTCGAAGCGGCTTTGCTGCCACCGCTACTGTTGTGGGCGGAGGTGCTGCCGGTGCGCCTGCGCTGGACGTGGGCGCTGCCGCTCGCGGTCTGCCTTTTCCTGGCACCGGGTCTCTATCTGGTGCGCGCCAACTGGGCCAACAACCTGCGGTTCGTTCCCTGGACCCATATCGTTCCGGCACTGGGCATTGCCGTGCTGGCGGTGGGGGCCACTCCTTTGCTGGCGCGCTGGAGGGAAAGGCCGCGCACCCCGCGGTGGGCCTGGACGCGCGTCGGCCTTGCGGGCGGTGGAATGCTGTTGCTGCTCACGTTGACCACCACCGAATCGGAGACGGCCCGCAAGGTGACCTCCGCCCGCACCGGGCTGGTGGGGCCCACCCTGGCGCTGGCCCGTCAGGCCCTGGACGGCGATGAGGACGGCTATCCGCGGCTGCTCGGGGGCGGCGACTGCGACGACGAGGATAGCGCCGTCCATCCGGGCGTGCTCGATTTTCCAGACGACGGAATCGATCAAGACTGCGACGGGAAGGACGCCTCGATGGCGGTGTTGACTCCCGCGCCGTTCGCTGCCGTGCCAGACGCCGTGCCGCGCGACCTCAACCTGTTGCTGATCACCATGGACACCGTACGCGCCGATCATCTGGGCTGCTACGGCTACCCGCGTCCCACCTCGCCCGCTGTCGATGCTCTGGCGGCCGCGGGGGCTTTGTTCGTCAACGGCTGGGCCCATTCCCCGTCCACCCGCTATTCCATGCCCGCCATTGCGACCGGACGCTGGCCGAGCGCCATCACCTGGGACGAATCGATCTGGTGGCCGCGCATCGCGCCCGGGGTACCGACGCTGGCCGAGGCGTTGAAAGGGCAGGGGTACTTCACGGCGGCCTTCTACAGCTACGACTACTTTTCGGTGGGGGATCGCCGTGGCTTTGAAAGGGGCGTGGATCTGTACCGCGCCGATCGGGCCGCGCTCCACCAGGCGATCAACGGTCCCATGGAGTCGCACGGGTCGTCGTCGCGCGAGATGGCGGACGATGCGATCGCTTTCCTGGAGAGCCACCGGCAACAGAAGTTCTTCCTGTGGCTTCATTTTTATGACCCTCACCTTTCGTACGAGCCGCACCCGGAGGTGCCCAGCTTTGGCGGCGCGCGGGTGGACCTGTACGACGGCGAGATCCGGTTCACCGACTTGCATCTCGGCCGCGTCCTGGACCGGGTGCGGGCGCTGGGACTGTGGAACCAGACGGCGGTGTTCGTCACCGGAGATCACGGCGAAGGATTTGGTGAACACGGGGTGACGGAGCACGGATTCGATCTGTACGCCGCCCAGACCAAGGTGCCCTTTGTGGTGCGGGTCCCGGGTTTGCCCCCGCGCCGGATCACCAGCCCAGCCGGCCACGTGGATATTGCCCCCACGCTGTTGAACCTGGCCCGCGCGCCACAGCCTCCCACGTTCCTGGGGCGATCGCTGGTGGCAGAGCTCGCCGGCAGCGGAGGTGGCGGCAGAGGGACGGGGACGGGAGCGGAAGCGGAGGTCTTCCAGGAGGTCACCTCGGAGCGCGGCAGAAAACGCGGCCTGGTGACGGAGCAGTTTCACCTCATCTGGAACTGGACGCCTGACAACACCACCGAATGCTACGATCGCAAAGTCGATCCCGAGGAGCGCCGCGACCTATGGGGACGGTCCGGCGCCGGTGATCGCGAATGTCGCCGCTTGAAGTCGAACCTCCAGGGGCTGGTTTCCGCCCTTTCCGTGCCGCCCCTGCCGCCGGCCGTCGCTCACAAGCTGTTGACGCACGTGTTTGCGCCGGGCGCGCGGGCGCCGTCGCCGGCCAACCTTCTCGACGCCACCATCGGCAAGGTGATCACGGTCGAGGGGTATACCCTCACGCCGGCGTCGCCATTGACCGCGCCTGGGACCGACGTGGAACTGGCCATCTTGTTCGAGTGCAACCGACCGGTGGCGGATGGCTGGCGCCTGTTCTTTCACATGCTGGGCCCGGGCGGCACGTTCAGGAACCTGGATCACGTTCCGGTCGAAGGGGCCATGCCACCGGAACGCTGGCGGCCCGGCCAGCACATCCTCGATCGTGTGCGCATCGCCTTTCCCGCCGGCAGTCCCCGCGGCACGTATCAGGTGGTGGTGGGGTTGTTCCGCGGCAGCGACCGGCTGCCCATCACGCCTTCCACGCTGTCCGACGGCAACAAGGCCCTGCGGCTGGCGTCCATCGAGCTGCGCTGACGGGCAGCGCCGGTGACTGAATTGCGTTAGGCTCCCTTCGCCCGTGACCACCGTTTCCGCAGCCGTTCCGGAACAGATCCGGCCGTGGTCTCCGGGGGCGCGTGGGGGCGCCTGGGGCGCCGTGGGCCTGGTCCTGCTGGCGGTGCTGGAGACGGCACAAGCTCTGGTCGCGCCGGGGCGTGCCGCGACCGCGGCCGACTGGCAGGCGGCGACGCAACAGCTTCGCGCCGACTTCCAGCCAGGCGATCTCATTGTGGCGGCGCCGGCCTGGGCCGACCCCGTGATGCGGATGCACGTGGGTGATCTGTTGCCTGTGGCGCACGCGGCGCGCATGGACGACGCGCGTTTTGGCCGGGTCTGGGTTCTCGGTCAACATGACGCCCATGCTCCGGAGGAATTGGGCCGCCGGGCGGTCTTCAACCACCAGTTCGGGGCGCTCACCTTGCGTCGCTTCGAGAGGCCGCCCGCTCAGATCACCTACGATTTCCTGGAGAGGTGGCAGGAGGCACGGGTGATCGATTGGGATCCCGGCCGGCGCGTGGCGTCCCCCTGTCCCTGGGCGCGGGACAGTTTTGTCTGTCCACGGACGGGCAATACGGTGCGCCGGACACTGGTCGAGGTCGAACAGCAGATCCGGCGCGCCATCCTGTCCCCTCCGGTGGCCGGGGAGATCATCGCGCTGGAATTCCCGGCGGTGCCACTGGGGCGCGAGCTGGTGATCGCCGCGGGATTGCACGACACCTGGGCGCGCAAATCGCCCGGCACCGCTCATCTGGAGGTCTGGGTCGCTGGTCAGCCGGTGCAAAGCGCGGACATTGGCAACCGCAGCGGGTGGCACCGCCTGCGCATCGACACGGCGGCCCGCGCCGGACAGACCGTACCGGTGCGCTTTCAGATATCCGCGTCGCAGCCCACCCTGCGGTATCTGGCCTTCGCCGCGGAGGCGCGCCGCTGAATGTCCCGCCTCTTTCGTGATCGCTTCATCACCGTGGCGCTGTTCGCCGGCGTGGTCTCCTGGCTGCTGGCCACCGAGGGACGGGAAGGCTTCGGCCGGGACGAGGGCCAGTACATGCGGGCCGGCGAGCGGTACTGGGGCTGGTTCGAGGAGCTCGGCCGCAACCTGGGAAAGGGGCGGGCCGGGCAATCGTTCGCGGCGGCGAACATCGATCACTACTGGAGCGACAACGCGCCAGATCACCCGGTGGTGATGAAGACCCTGTACGGCCTATCCTGGCGCGCCTTTCACCGCTGCAACTGCATGGGACCGGCGCGCGCGCTGCATCCGGTGCCGGTGCTCGGCCGCCACATCACCCTGCCGCTCTTCAAGCGAGAGTCCACCGCCTTTCGCTTCCCGGCCATCCTGATGTCCGGGTTGCTGGCGGCGCTGGTGTTTCGTTTCGCGCGCAAGCTGGTGCCCTGGCCGGCCGCCGCCGCCGGTGCTGTCCTGGCCATCGCGCAACCGCACTATTTCTTCCACGCCCCCATCGCCTGCTTCGACGCGCCCATCACCACCATGGCCTTCGCGGTGGGGTTCGCCTACTGGAAGTCCTTGCGCAGCGCCCGCTGGGGGCTCTGGTGCGGCGTCATCTTCGGCATCGCCCTGGGCGTCAAGCACAATGCCTGGTTGATGCCGGCGTTCCTGGTGGCGCACTATCTGTGGATGCGTCGCGGGGACCTGCGGCGCCTGCGTCCGCCGCGCCTGCCGCTGGCCTTCCTGTCCATGGCCGTGGTGGGGCCGCTGGTGTTCTTCGCCCACTGGCCGTGGCTGTGGCATCACCCGGTCCAGCGCACGCGCACCTATTTGAATCGCCATCTGCAGCACGAGCACTACAACTTCGAATACCTGGGCCGGAACTGGAACCTGCCCCCCACGGATCTGGATCTCAAGCTCCTGCGCGCCACGTTCCCGTTCGTTTCGACGGGGCTGACCGTACCGGTGACCACTCTCGGTCTGGCGGTGCTGGGCGGGCTGGTGCTGGCCCGCCGTCGGCGCGGCCGTCCGCTGGCGGACGATTCCCACCCGCCGCCGGACGCGGTGGGGCTGCCGCGGCCCCTGCTCGTCAGTCGGGCGTCGCCGGCCGCGGGGGTGGCGACGCTGGCGCCACGCCCCTCCTGGATGCGCCCTGGCATGGACGTCGATCGCGCGCCGGGGGCATTCGTGGCGGCACAGCTCTTTGGACCGCTGGCGGTGCTGGCCATCCCCTCCACCCCCATCTTCGGCGGTGTGAAGCACTTCTTGCCCGCCATGCCGTATCTGGCGGTCGCAGCTGCGTGTGGCCTGGCGTGGGTGGCCGCCGGCGTGGCAGACGTCCTGCGCGCGCGCGGCGCTCAGCGGCACGTGGTGCCCGCGACCGTGCTGCTCTCCGCCCTGGTCTGCGTCCCGGCGGTCACTGAGACCCAGCGTTCGCACCCCGATGGCCTTTCGCACTACAACATGGTGGCCGGTGGCTTCACCGGTGGCGCCACGCTGGGGA
The DNA here is from genome assembly GCA_039916065.1 of Polyangia bacterium. GTDB lineage: Bacteria > Myxococcota_A > Polyangia > Fen-1088 > Fen-1088 > FEN-1088. Next base: position 2,353 of record JBDSME010000299.1, on the reverse strand, counting down.
TGAACCGGCAGTTCTGGGCTTATTGTGTGTTACCGATGCTCGACTGGGTGAACCACCACGCCCCGGACAACCAGCGCATGTACTGGCACGACGTGCTGGGAGATGCCCTGGCGATGTACAAGCGCGAGGGACGGTTGGATATGTCGGTCGGCGATACCGGCTTCGGGGAACCCGGCGTGGAACGCTCGGCCATGGGGCTGCTGGTTCATGAAAAACATTGGGCGCTTTACGAGAAGTTTCTGTGGGACCACTACGGCACCTTGAAGCCGTCGCTGGTGCGAGAGCGCGAAGGCGTTCCCCTGGTGATTGGATACGAGCGTCCCCGCCCATGACCACGCCCGCCGTCGACGCACCCGAGGCCGACAGGCCCACCGCTCTCGCTCCGTCCAGCGCCGGGCGATCGGCCATCCGATCGGAAATGCGATCGGGATCGGATCGTCTGGACGGCTGGCTGGGCCAGTGGAAGGGGCTGTTGGTTCTCTACCTGGTGTTTGCCGGCGCCTATCTGGGCGGCGCGGGCGGGCGGTTGCGACACCACTCTGCCTACAACCACTATGTCTATCTGGCCGATGGCTGGCTGCATGGGCGCCTGGCCCTTGCCGTCGCGCCGCCCAACGAGAACGACTGGGCCAAGGTCGACGTGCTCACGCTGCGCGATGGGCGCACGGTGCGCGGCACTTACGGCGGGCGGGGCGGCCCGGCGGATCGCTTCTATCCCTTGCGCGGCCGGACAGAGACGGTCGCGGCGGGCGACATCGTCAGCCGCAGCGCCATCCGTTACGTGTCATTCCCACCGCTGCCCGCGTTGCTAATGGCGCCGTTCGTGGCCGTCTGGAAGCTGAATTTCAACGACGTTCTCTTCACGGCGCTGTGGGCCGCCCTCAACCCGGTTTTGCTGTTCTTGTTGCTCCGTCTGCTGGCGCGCCGCGGCCTCTCGCGGCGGTCACCGGCCGATGACCTGTGGCTGACGATGATGTTCGGCGTGGGCTCCGTGTACTACTACTGCTCGGTGGTGGGCCAGGTCTGGTTCACCGCTCACGTGATCGCGGTGACCACCACCATCGGGTTTGCTTGGGCGGCGCTGGAGGCCGAGCACCCGGCGTGGGCGGGCCTGTTCGTGGGGCTGGGCCTGGCCACGCGACCGCCGGGCCTGGGGTTCATGGCCGTGTTCTTCGCGTGGGAGGCGGTTCGGGTCAGTGGCGCGTTGACGGTGGTGAACGACAGGAGACGCTTTCGACCGAACCGGGCCTTGTTTGGAAAACTGGCGCGTTTTTCGGCTCCCCTGGCCGCGGTCCTGGCGATCCTGTTCGCACACAACTGGGTGCGCTTCGCCGACCCGTTCGAGTACGGCCATCGCTATCTGAACGTGCAATGGCAGGAACGCATCCAGAAGTTCGGCCTGATCAACTACCACTTCCTCTCCCGCAACCTGGCAGCGGCGCTGATTCTGCTGCCGCGGCTCCTGGCTCAGTGGCCCTTCGTGAAGATCAGCCAGCACGGCATGAGCCTGCTCGTGACCTCGCCGGCGCTCGCCTATACCGTGTTGCCTGCGGAAAAGAGCCGCCTGACGGTACCGTTGTGGCTGACGGTGCTCGCCACGGCGATGCCGTCATTGCTGTATCAGAACTCCGGCTATGTCCAGGTGGGGTACCGATTCAGCCTGGACTACATGATCTTCTTGATGATGGTGCTGGCCGTGGGCAATCGCCCGCTGTCCCGGCGGTGGAAGGGTCTGATCCTGATCTCGATTCCCATCAACCTGTTCTTGGCCATCATCTTCGACCGCTACATGGAGTTCACCTACGACGACAGCTTTTTTCCTCACGGCTTCAACTGAACAAGGGCGGCCGGCCAGGAACGCGACGTCAGCGGCGCCCGCCGTGGAAGCCGCCTTGGGTATTGAAGTTGCCACTGCCGTGGAAAAGGTTTTGCGGGGCCGGCGCGATGGGACGTGGCCCTGGAGAAAAGGCAGGGCGGCCGGGTGAGGGCGGAGCCGCGTAGGCGCGATCGGGGACGCCCGGCGCAGGGCCGGCCGCGCCCGAGCGCCGGTACATCTGCGGGGGCGGTGCACCCCGGACCACGGGAGCGCCCCGGCCCGGCGTCGGGTCGCGCCAACCCGAGGCCGGAATGCCGCGGATGGGGGGCGCCACCTGGTGGCTGCCGCCGCGGTAGAACCGCCCGCCACCGTAGTAATGCGGGTAGTAGGAGCGGTAATAGACGGAGTAGTACGGCCAATAGGTCCAGAAGAAGGGATCATAGGGACCGCGCCAGTAGTTCCACGACCCGACCACGGTGAAGTCCGGCGACCAGGGCCTCCACAGGTGGGTGTGACCGCCCATCATGAAACACCAAC
>JBDSME010000298.1:0-9057 GCA_039916065.1 Polyangia bacterium | reverse complement strand
TGGACGATGTTCTCGCGCTGGGCGGGGGTGAGATCGACGAACTGCACGCCCATGCCCGGGTTGATGTTGTCGTAGCTGCCAGGGCGGAAGGGGTTTACCCACATGACCCGCCCCTCCAGGTTCAACTGAGGGCCACCCGGCGGGGTGAAGCTCAGGTTGAGCAGGGTACCGGGCGGCTCCGGGGAGTTGGTGCGAACAAAGATTCCCATCGCGCTGATGTCCGTGATGTACGCGAACAGGAAGGTATCGGCACTCTTGTAGTCGACCTCGATGTCGACGGTGACCCGCGTATGGATGCGGCGATCGATCCCGGTGCGCCGCCGCTCCGCCGGTACGTTGGCGTCTCGGCGTCGCCGATCTCTGTGTCTCCGCGTCGCCATTCCCGGTCCGTGTTCCTCTTAGCCCAAACCAGCTTGTCGAACAAGAGTGCGCTTCCAGGAGCCTGCAATCCGGATACTGCTAGACTGCTGCCCTGTGCCGCGCGCAGATCGATCACAGAAGAACGCCACCTCGGTATTGAGCACCTCCCGGAAGGCCGCAGACGAGCCCGACTTCATCGTGGTGCGCGGCGCCCGAGAGCACAACCTGTCCATCGAGCACCTGCGGATCCCCAAGCGCCAGCTGGTGGTCTTCACCGGTGTGTCCGGCTCGGGGAAGTCATCGCTGGCCTTCGACACCCTTTATGCGGAGGGGCAGCGCCGCTACGTCGAATCGCTGTCGTCGTATGCCCGTCAGTTCCTGGGGCAGATGGAGAAGCCCAAGTACGAACAGCTGCGCGGGCTCTCACCCACCATCGCCATCGAACAGAAGTCCGCGTCGTCCAATCCGCGGTCCACGGTGGGAACGGTCACCGAAATCTACGACTACCTGCGGGTGCTGTACGCCCGGGCCGGTGAGCAGCGCTGTCACCTCTGCGGTGGCGAGGTGACCGCCCGCTCGGCGGCGGAGATCGTGGCCGAGTTGATGACCTTGCCCGCCAAGACCAAGGCCGTCCTGATGGCGCGCAAGGCCGACAACCGCAAGGGTGAGTTTCGCGAGGTGTTCGATGAGGCCCGCAAGGCGGGTTTCGTGCGGGTGCGCATCAACGGCCTGGTGCAGCGGCTGGAAGACGTCACCGCGCTCGACAAGAAGAAGAAGCACACCATCGAGATCGTGATCGACCGCATCACCATCGATCCGGCGGAGCGCGCCCGTATCAGCGACTCCGTCGAAACCGCGGTGAAGGTCGGCGGTGGGTCAATCGTGGTGGCCGTGGAAGGCGAGACGCGGGAGCGTGCCTACAGCGAGGCCCGCGCCTGCCCCAACTGCGGGGTGGGACTTCCCGAGCTGTCGCCGCAGTCCTTCTCGTTCAACAGCCCGCTGGGGATGTGCGTCGACTGCAATGGCCTGGGGTCCAGCCTGGAGATCGACGCCGACCTGATCGTCCCCAACGCCGAGCTCTCCATCGCCGACGGCGCCATCGAACCGTGGGGAGAGCGCGCCGGGAAGGAGAGCGGGTGGACCGCCAACATCGCCTCGGCGGTGTCGCGCGAGTTTGGAATCCCCCTGGACAAGCCCTGGAAGTCACTGACCCCGAGGCAACGCGAGGTGCTGCTGTATGGGTCGGGGGAGAAGCGGATGGCGGTCCGCTGGCAGGGCAAGCACGGCGCCGGGTCGTGGGCGATGCGCTTCGCCGGCGTGGTCAACACCATCAAGAAGCGGATGCAGGATTCGACCTCGGAGGTGACGCGCCAGTGGTACGGCAAGTACTTTCGCGAGCAGCTCTGCCGCGCCTGTAGTGGGGCGCGCCTGCGTCCCGAGTCGCGCGCTGTACTACTGGCGAAGAAGAGTCTGGTCGAGGTCACCTCCATGACGGTGGCGAACGCGAATACCCATTTTCAGACCCTGGGGCTGAGCGGCGCGCGCGCCCAGATCGCCGGGGAGATCCTGAAGGAGGTGAACGCCCGCCTGGGCTTCCTGCTGGATGTGGGGCTGGAATATCTGACCCTGGATCGTGCGGCGGCCACCCTCTCGGGGGGCGAGGCCCAGCGCATCCGCCTGGCGTCGCAACTCGGGTCAGAGCTGTCGGGCGTGATGTACGTGCTTGACGAGCCATCCATCGGGCTGCACCAGCGCGACAACCTGAGGCTGATCGCCACCTTGCGGCGGCTGCGCGACCTGGGCAACAGCGTGATCGTGGTGGAGCACGACGCCGAGACCATCGAGGCGGCGGACTACGTGGTGGATTTTGGTCCGGGAGCGGGACGGCTGGGCGGCGGCGTCGTGGCCGAGGGATCGCCCGCGCAGATCAAGGCCAACCGTGCTTCGATGACCGGGAAGTTCCTGGCGGGCGTGGAGCGAATCGAGATCCCGGCCGTGCGCCGCAAGCCCACCGGATGGCTGAAGATCGAAGGGGCGCGCGAGCACAACCTGCGCAACGTCAACGTGGACATTCCGCTGGGGGTGCTGGTGGCGGTGACCGGCGTGTCGGGGGCGGGCAAGTCGTCGCTGATCAATGGCATCCTGCATCCGGCGCTGCGGCGCAAGCTGCTGGGCAGCTACGATCAGGTAGGTCTGCACAGCGGGTTGCGGGGCGTGGAGCAGATCGACAAGGTGATCGACATCGACCAGCAGCCCATCGGGCGCACCCCGCGTTCGAACCCGGCCACCTACACCAAGGCCTTCGACTGCATCCGGGACATCTTCGCGCAAACCCCGGAAGCGCGGGCCTCGGGCTACGAGCCCGGTCGGTTCTCGTTCAACGTGCGCGGCGGTCGCTGCGAGGCGTGTGAAGGCGACGGCGTGCGCAAGGTGGAGATGCATTTTCTCCCGGACGTCTACGTCACCTGCGAGGTGTGCCGCGGGCATCGCTACAACGAGCAGACTCTGCGGGTCGAATGGAAGGGCAAGAATATCGCCCAGGTGCTGGAGACCAGCGTGGCCGACGCCGTGGGCCTCTTCGAGCACCACCGCCAGCTGCGGACCATCCTGAGGACGCTGGTGGACGTCGGCCTCGGCTACATCTCGCTGGGCCAGAGCGCCACCACGTTGTCGGGCGGGGAAGCGCAACGGATCAAGCTGTCACGCGAGCTGGCCAAGCGAGACACCGGCAAGACGCTGTACCTGCTGGACGAACCGACCACCGGACTGCACTTCGAGGATGTGCGCCGGCTGCTGGCGGTGCTGGCCCGCCTCACCGAGGCCGGCAACACCGTGCTGGTGATCGAGCACAACCTGGATGTCATCAAGACCGCCGACTACATCATCGACGTGGGTCCCGAGGGGGGCGCGCGCGGCGGTGACATCGTGGCCGTGGGTACGCCGGAAGAGGTGGCGCGCGTCTCTGGCTCCTTCACCGGCGAGTTTCTGGCTCCACTACTGAGGATCAAACGCGGCCGGGCTTCGGCTGCATAGGCAGAGTTGATCCGTCGTCCTGCCTTTGGATAGGGCACGCGATCGCCCGTGCCGGCGTCGCGACCGTTGGACCGCGTTCAGGGGTGGGAACAGGAGACGCCCTTCACGCCGGATAGATTGGTGCAACTGGTGTTGGGCGACACGCAGGTGGAGGGCCCGAAGCAGCCGCAGGTGGCGGTGCCCTGGCAGACGGTCGGAATGGTCACGCAGTGCCGCGAGGTAACGCCGTCCCTCGGTCGCTCGGTCACGCAAGCCTGGTTGCCGTCGCCGCAAGAGGCGCAGCTGTCGACGCTGAGGCACTGGGTAGCGGCCGCGCAGTTGCCGCTGAAGCAGTTTCCGTTCGCCGATACGGTGGGCACCGACCCGACGGGGCACGGCGGGGCGACCTGTCCGCACACCACGGCCGAGGTGTCGCATGCAAACCCGGCGACACATCGTCCAGCGACGCAATCGATCCTTCCCGGCGGCAGCTCCTGCTGGGCGCACTTGGTCTGCAGACAGAACAGCAGGCATGCGGATGGCGGCGTGCCGGCGGGCACCGCGCGACAGGCGCAGCAGTCATTCTCCAGCCGACAGTCGACGGCGGTGACACATTCGGGTTTACCCACGACCGCGCCTCCTGTCCCCATGGCGCCACCGCTGCCCGGCATGCCGCCGGTTCCTGCCCCGCCTGTCGACGCGCCGCCGGTGCCGCGCCCGCCGGTCGCCGCGCCGCCGGTTCCGTGGCCCCCGGTGGCGGCACCACCCGTGCCGCGCCCGCCGGTCGCTGCGCCGCCGGTGCCGACCCGACCGCCGCTGCCGGCGCCTCCGCTCCCGGCTCGCCCCCCTGTTCCCTCACCACCGGTGCCCACGGCGCCACCTGTGTCGGAGCTCCCGCCGGTGCCGGCTTCGCTGCCACCGCTGCCGGTGGTGTCGCCTCCCGTGCCCGAGTCACCACCCGAGGCGTATGCGCCGCCACTTGCCGAGGCGCTCCCGGTTCCGCTGATGTCGTGGCCTCCTGTACCGTCCCCCCCGCTGCCCCCTGAGGCAAAGGTACCGCCTCCGCTTCCACCGATGTCGTTCCACTCCAATCCAGTCGTGTCGGTCGAGCAAGAGGGCCACGCGGCCAGGGTGCAAGCAGCGAGAAGGATCGAACCGCGGCGCGGGAACTTCATTTGACATACTCCAGTAAGCTAAATTACACGATACTTGTGACAATATTCCCATGCCGTACTATGTAAGTGCACGGACAATCCGCCACCGCACCGCCCCATATCCCCAATAACCGGGCGGCGTCATGCGTCATAACGGCCAGCAGTCCGCCAGGTGGTGGCGCGCAGCGCGACATTCGCCTGCCGGGCGGTAGTATGCGCGCGTGTCAATTCTGTTGTCGGCCCGAGATCTCTCACATTCGTTCGGAGCACGCCCCTTGTTCGAGGGAGTCAGCTTCACTCTTCAGGACGGCGACCGCGTCGGGCTGATCGGTCCGAACGGCGCCGGCAAGTCGACGCTGTTGAAGATTCTCGCGGGCGAGTTGGTGGCGGACGAAGGGGAGTTGGCCCGCCGCGGGACCTTGCGGGTGGGCTTTCTGCCCCAGGTCCCGGAGCTGACTGGCGCCAGCGTGCGCGACGCCGTGCGCGCCGGCCTGCCGGACGTGGAGCACGCGCGATGGGAGGACGAGGCGCGCGTCGATGAATGGATGAGCAGAATGGACCTCGACCCCGAGGCAGTCACCGACCACCTATCCGGCGGATGGCGCAAACGGGTTGCCCTGGCGCGCGCCCTGGTGGCGGACCCGGATCTGTTGCTGCTGGATGAGCCCACCAACCATCTGGATGTCGACAGCATCCTTTGGTTGGAGCGGCTGCTGGCCAGCGCCCGCTTCGCGACCGTGACCGTCACCCACGATCGCTTGTTCCTGCAGCGGGTGGCCAATCGCATCCTGGAACTGGATCGCCGGAACGCTGGCGGAATCCTGGACGTCGACGGCGACTACGCCACTTACGTCGATCGCAAAGCCGAGGCCATGGCCAACCAGGAGCGGCGCGAAGAGACGCTGCAGAACACCTTGCGCCGCGAAACCGAATGGTTGCGGCGCGGCCCGAAGGCGCGGTCGACCAAGCAGGAGGCACGTATCCAGCGCGCCGGCGCCCTGGCCGCGGAGGTGGCCACCCTGGAGGCGCGCAACCGCATCAGCTCGGTGGATCTCGATTTTCAGTCGGGCGACGTGGCCGGAGGGCCGCGGCCCAAGCGTCTCATCGAGGCCCGTGGCATCACCAAGAAGTTCGGCGACCGCCTGGTCTTCGGAGACGTGAACGTCTTCATCGGACCGCGCACGCGGCTGGGTTTGCTGGGACCGAACGGCTGCGGCAAATCGACGCTGCTGCGGGTCCTGACCGGGGAAGACACGCCCACGACCGGTGACGTTTTGCGGGCGGACGGCCTGAAGGTGGCTTACTTCGATCAAAACCGTGACTCGTTGGATCCGACGCGGTCGGTTGCTGACACCGTTTGTCCCGACGGAGACTTCGTGCAGTTCCGGGGAATGCGCCAGCACCGCCACGGGTATCTGGAGCGTTTCCTTTTCCGGTCAGAGCAGATCTCCCAGCCGGTGGGACGCCTTTCGGGCGGCGAACAGAGCCGCCTGGTGATCGCCCGCTTGATGTTGCAGCCGGCAAATGTCCTGGTGCTGGACGAACCCACGAATGATCTGGACATGCAGACACTCACGGTCCTGGAAGACGCCCTCGCCAGCTTCGATGGGGCCGTGCTGCTGGTGACCCACGATCGTTATTTTCTGGATCAAGTCACCACGCAGATTCTGGCCTTTCACACCCGCCCTGGCGAGGAGGGACAAGTGACGCCCATGGTGGGTTTGGCCCAGTGGGAAGCCTGGCACGTCTCGCAGTCGCCGGCGCGCGCTGGTTCCGCGAAACAGAAAAGGGGTGGAGGCGACGCCGGGCCGCCGAACAAGAAGAAGAAGCTTGCCTTCAAGGACCAGCAAGACTGGAACACCATCGAAGCACGTATCCTGACCGCTGAAGCAATGGTCTCCGCGCTGGAAGCCGAAAGCGCCACGCCCGAGGTGGCCAGCAACGCCGCGCGCTTGATGGAGCTCGAGTCACAGAAGGGCGCGGCGCGCGCCGAAGTGGAACGCCTCTACGCCCGCTGGGCGGAGCTGGAGTCTTTGGTGGGAGAGAACAGTTCGGTTTCACGATGAGGTGATGATCGCCTGCTATCGGGACGCCGCCCCCTCACCCGGCGCTTCGCGCCGGCCTCTCCCGTTCCGGGAGAGGCGAGGAAAAGCCCTCGTCATAGGTTCCGAAAGTGAAGCTTTTCCGACACCTCGCCCCGGCGGAGCCGGGGAGAGGTCGACGGCCGTAGGACGGCGGGTGAGGGGACGATCGAGCCGCTGGCTTTGTGAACAGCAACCCGTGGTTCTAGAGTTGGCCGACGGCGGCTGAGGTTAGGACTTCCGCCGGGGCGGAGTCCGCACTCGCCAGGGCGGTGAGGACTCCGACCAGGGCGGAGAGGCGGCGGCCGGCGCGGCCTTCTACCGGTAGCTCGGGAGATGTCGCGCCCAGGAGCGCGGCGCAGGCGTCGACGGTGCGTAAACGGCCGGTGGCTTCGCTGCGCAGGTCGGGCGTGCGCCCCACGGTCGAAGGTGGGAGCGACCGCGCTTCGTCGCGCAGCAGGGCCAGCGCTTCGTGCCGCAAATCGATCACCGTCTGAGGCAGCACCAGTCCTTCCTCCACCGCGAGAGCTGCGTAGAAGCTGCCCCAAGTGACTGTGACGTCGTCCCGCCGGGCGAAGCTTTCCCACGCGCGCTGCCACTCCTCGATCGTTCCACCGGCGCGGATGCGTTCCGCCGCCAGCTCCGTTTGCGCCGCCGTCGCCGAAGCGAGCGGACGGCGCGGCGCCACCAGGGCCTGGAACGTCTCGCCGGTCGCGGGCCGGTGCGCCACCCAGTGCACCAGTTCCGGAGGCTGACGCTCCGGATCGCGGCGCGGCCAGGCATTCGAGTCTCCCTGCACGCACACCAGCCGCGACCAGTCCGCCGCCAGCCGTGCCGCCAGGACCGCGCGCCTGCCCGGCCGGTTCACCCGCGGCAGGCGTCGATGCCGGTAAGCCCCCACCTCGTTCACGAAACGTTCCTGGCGGTCCACCATCGCCCGAAAGGGCTCCAGTAACCGATCGAACGGCCCATTTTCAGGCTCGATCACCTGCAGCACCTCCGCCAGCGCTTCGATGGTGGAGACACACATCGCCGCTGGTTGCCGCCGGATGCGGTACTGACTGGGGCGCCGCGGGGTGAAGGCGACGGCGGGCAACACCGCCAGCGCCGGGTTCAGGCGCAACAGCTTGCGCGCCAGCGACCAGGTCCCATCCAGCACCACCAGGGTGACAGGAAGGTCAGCGGGCAACTCCGAGACATCCAGCGCCCCCCGTCGAGGGAACAGCACGCACACCGATCCGGGCGCGGCCACAGCCGCGCGCACCAAGGGATCTTTGCTGAAGTCCAGGCCGACCCGCAGCAGGGAGTTCGGCAGCGCCAGATGCGCGATGCGGGCGGTGCCCACGCCGACCTTTCGTTCCTTGGGGTGCTGCAACAGCACCACCCGCGTCCGGGTAGGCAGCGGATGGACGTGACCGCACACGCATACCTGTTGCGGGCGCCGGCACCGCGCGCACAGCACCCGGTCAGCCATGGCGCGCCCCCGCCAGTTCTTGCGGCGAGATGGTCAGTTGCCGCGCCCGCTTGCACATCCGCGCCGAGACATCGACGCCCACCGCATGCAAGGCCATCGCGTTCGCTACCGCCAGCACGGTTCCCCAGCCACAGAAAGGGTCGACGATGGTGCGGGTGGTGGTCTCGGCCAGCACGTACCGGCAGGCCTCCAGGCAAGCCGTCACTCCCATAGCCTTGGTGCCGGGCATGAAGCCGGAGTCGCCCAAAACATCGGCGGTGGCCCGACGCAAGGACGGCCGCAGCACCGACGCGAAACCCAGCAGGTGCGAATAGCCGGCGCGCCCGTAGGTGACGGTGCCAGCCGGTTTGCGGCACACGATCTTGTGGAAGAGCAGCGCCATGCCCGTGCGCTCCGCCGCGCGCGCCACCATGGCCCCCTTGTCGACCCACACGCCGTCTCGCTTGATGTCACTCTGGAAGAACACGGCGATGCCTTCGGGCGGCACGGCGGTCATGGTCGCCGCCGCCGCTTCTTCGAACCAGGCGCGCCAGCCCTGCATCCCCAGCGCCGGCACCTCCGAAAGATCGGGCAAGGATGTGATGACACTGGCCCCGACCAGGGGGCCGCTGGCCCGCAACCAGGGGAGCGCGTCGCAGTGATGAACGGTACGCTGCGCGCTGGCAACGTCGCCGGGCCGAGGATCCTCCATGCTCGGGAGGCACTCAAGCACACTTCGGCCGGCCTGGCCTCACCAGAGCGCGCCGTTCTCTACATTCCGGTCGGAGAAACGATCTGCAGCCCGTTCACGGGGGCCCGCTGCGCGGTGTTGGCCGGCGTGGCGGTCAAGGTGAACGACGGTCCGGTGATATTGCGGAAGAGCACCGTGTTGGCCCCGGCGGCAGGCGCCACGACGTACCCGGGGAAAGCGGCGGGGTTTGGCCCAGTCTGCGTCACCATGACCGCGGCGGTGCCAATCGCATACTTGTAGATACGC
>JBDSME010000297.1:0-3071 GCA_039916065.1 Polyangia bacterium | reverse complement strand
CGCGCCGCTGCTGTACCTCGGGCCCAACGTGGGACCGATCATCTGGTTCGCCATCGACGCCAACATCGGCGTCCGGTTTTTCTTCTAGAGCGGCTTCGCCGCTCGCGGGAGGGCTAGCCCTCCCGCGGGCCCACCCACTTGCCGTCGATCCCGGCGCGGCTACAGGGCTTCGTCGGCTTCGGCGTCCGACCGATCGAACTCGCCGGTACTCTCTCGGGCTTCGACCATGCTGGAGGCCACCTCCACCGCTCCGGAGACCACGACGCCTGCCGCTGGCGTCAGTTCCCCCGTGGTGTCGGCGGCCGGCGTTTCGGGAAGTTCTACCGTGCCCGTGTGCCGGGACTTCCAGCGCGCCAAAGCCCGCTCCAGCTCTTCGTACGGGATCATGTGCTCAACAGTACAAGATCCCGACCACGGCGCCCAGCCCCCCCCCGAGGGGACGACGGGCAGGCTTGTCACCGTCAGTGGATCAGCTTCTTGTAATGGATACGGTGGGGCTGGTCGGCGGCGGCACCAAGGCGCCGCTTCTTGTCCGCCTCGTAATCCTGGTAGTTCCCCTCGAACCAGACCGCCTGGCTGTCGCCTTCGAAAGCCAGGATGTGGGTGGCGATGCGATCCAGGAACCAGCGATCGTGGCTGATCACCACCACGCAGCCGGCGAACTGCAGCAAGGCGTCCTCCAACGCCCGCAAGGTGTCCACGTCCAGATCGTTGGTGGGCTCGTCCAGCAGCAACACGTTGCCGCCTGACTTCAGCACCTTCGCCAGATGAACGCGGTTGCGCTCTCCGCCGGACAGGTCTTTCACGCGCTTCTGCTGGTCGGTGCCCCGGAAGTTGAAGCCCGAGACGTAGGCGCGGGCGTTCACCTTGCGCTTGCCGATCTCCAGGAACTCGGCGCCCTGGGCGATCTCGTCAAACACGGACTTGCCGCCGTCCAGCGTGTCGCGGCTCTGATCGACGTAGGCGAACTTGACGGTGTCGCCGATGCGCAGCGTCCCCTTGTCGGGCTTTTCCTGCCCCACCAGCATGCGGAACATGGTGGTCTTGCCAGCGCCGTTGGGGCCGATCACGCCGACGATTCCACCCCGTGGCAGGTTGAAGGAGAGGTTCTCGATCAGCAGGCGGTCGCCGAACGACTTCTCCAGCCCATCGGCCTTCACCACCAGATCGCCCAGACGCGGTCCGGGAGGCACGCTCATCTCCACGGAGTCCTCGCGCTTCTGTGACTCGTCCGCCAGCAGCTGTTCGTAGGCGGCCAGACGGGCCTTGCTCTTTGCCTGCCGGGCCCGGGGCGACGCCCGCACCCACTCCAGTTCGCGGGCCAGAGTGCGCTGGCGCGCCGACTCGGTCTTCTCCTCGCCTTCCAGCCGCTTGCGCTTCTGGTCCAGCCAGGACGAATAGTTCCCTTCCCAGGGAATTCCGGCGCCGCGATCCAGCTCCAGGATCCAGCCGGCGACGTTGTCCAGGAAGTAGCGATCGTGCGTGACGGCCACGATGGTGCCAGGGTACTCGTGCAGGTGATGCTCCAGCCAGGCGACGCTCTCGGCATCCAGATGGTTGGTGGGCTCGTCCAGCAGCAGGAGGTCAGGGCGCTGCAATAAGATCCTGCACAGCGCCACCCGGCGGCGCTCGCCGCCAGATAGCTTGGTGACGTCGGCGTCGGGCGGGGGAAGGCGGAGGGCGTCCATGGCGATTTCCAGGGTGCGGTCCAGGTCCCAACCGTTCGCGGCCTCGATGGCGTCCTGCAGCTTGCCCTGCTCCTCCAGTAACTTGTCCATCTCGCCGGGCTTCAGGTCGGGATCACCCAGCTTCATGTTGACCTCGTCGAAGCGGGTCATCAGGCTCTTGGTGGCGGCCACCGCCTCCTCCACGTTCTGCTGGACGTTCTTGGTGGGATCTAGCCCGGGCTCCTGGGACAGAAAGCCGATCTTGATGCCGTCGGCGGGCTTGGCCTCACCAAAGAAGTCCTTGTCCACGCCCGCCATGATCCGCAACAGCGTCGACTTCCCGGCGCCATTCGACCCAAGCACGCCGATCTTGGCGCCCGGATAGAACGACAGGTATATGCCCTTCAGCACCTCCTTGTTCGGAGGGTGGACGCGTCGCAGGTCCTGCATCGTGAAGATGTATTGATGAGCCATGAGGCGCGGATTCTAGCAGTGGATTGGTCAACATGACGACGGCGTTGCGCGTGATTGACAGGGTCCCGTCCGATATCTCATTCTCGCGGTTCGCATGCACCGACTCTCCTGCCCCCGCATCGTGTTGGCAGTCCTGGTCACCGTCGCCGGATGTGGAGGGGGAGGAGGCAGCGCCCCCGACGCTGCCTCGATCGAGGTGGATGGCGACGGCGAGGACGGTTCCGACGGCTCGGACGGTTCGACCTTGGGCGGCGACGACCGTCCGAGCAGCACCGTCAGCCACTGCCCGACGGAGGCCACCGTCAAGGGCGGTCCGCTGGCACGCGTGCGGTGGGCGAACGGCATCGCTTTCTGTATCGACAGCACCGAGGTGACCATCGCGCAGTATGCCACTTTCCTGGCCGCGGAGGTCGATCCCGCCGGCACGCAGGGCCCGCGGTGTGCCTGGAACAAGTCCTTCACTCCCGAGACCATCGCCACCAACGGACCACCCTGCCCCACCTTCGACAGCGCCGCGCGCGGCGGCTACCCCGTGGTGTGTGTCGACTGGTGCGACGCCGACGCCTACTGCCACTGGGCCGGCAAGCACCTGTGCCAGAAGCCGGGGGGCGGCAAGGTGGAATCAGTCATGGCCAAGGACGCCAGCGAGTGGGTGCTGGCCTGTACCGGAGATGGCGCCGGGAAATTTCCCTATGGCGTCAGCGCCACCGCCGGAAAATGCGTGGACCGCCAGTACCCCGCCACGGCGCCGGGCCTGCGCCCAGTCAAGGAGGCGGTCATGTGCGAGGGGGGCGTCCCGGGATTGTTCGACATGAGCGGCAACGCCTGGGAGTGGCAGGACGACTGCGTCCAGAAGACCGGCCAGGGCGGCGACGATGCCTGCAATCCGATCGGTGGCTCTTTCTCAAGCGAGGTGGCGAGCGCGAGCTG
>JBDSME010000296.1:0-4656 GCA_039916065.1 Polyangia bacterium | reverse complement strand
ACAACGCCTATTGCCAGGACAACGAGGCGAGCTGGCTGAACTGGGAATGGTCACCCGAACAACGCGACCTGTTCGACTTCACGCGACGCCTGACCGGGATCCGCCGGGCCCACCCGGCCCTGCGGCGGTCCCGCTTCTTTCAGGGACGTCCCATCCACGGAACCGACCTCCAGGATCTGGCCTGGTTTCGAGCGGACGGCGAGAAGATGTCGGAGAACGACTGGCAAAATCCGCAGACCCAATCGCTGGCTATGTTCCTGGCCGGACGGGGCATCGACGATCTCGACGAACAGGGACGTCCCCTGGTCGACGACAACATGTTGCTGGTGTTGAACGCCAGTCATCTTGACCTTCCCTTCAGGCTCCCGGCACTGGAATCCGTCAAGGACGACTGGCAGGTCCTGGTGGACACCATTCGTCCCACCCACCCCGGCGCCGAGCAGCGCGTACCGGCGGGGGGGACGGTGCAGATGACGGCGCGATCGCTGCTGTTGTTGCGATCCCCGTCGCGCGTGATCCGCACCGGTGGCGCGGTCCACACGCTGGGTGCCACCTATCGGGTGCAACTGACCGAGCAATTCGGCTTCGCCGCCGCCCGTGCGCAGCTCGAATATCTGCACCGACTGGGTGTCACCGATCTTTATACGTCTCCCGTGCTGGCAGCCGGAAAGGGCAGCACCCACGGCTATGACGTGGTGGATCACGGTCGATTGAATCCCGAACTGGGCACGGAAGAGGATTTTCATGCACTGACCGACGCCCTGAAGTCGCAGGGGATGGGCCTACTGGTGGACTGGGTACCCAATCACATGGGCATCGCGCCGGGCCAGAATCCCCTGTGGGAAGACGTGCTGGAGAACGGACCCAGCTCGCGTTTCGCGGACATGTTCGACATCGACTGGTCTTCTCCGCGACGGGACATGGACGACACGGTCCTCGTGGCGATCCTGGGCGACCAGTACGGCAGGGTGCTGGAACGCGGGGAGTTGCAGATTGTGAATGAGAAGGGCTGGTTCGCCCTGGCCTATTACGACAACCGCTTCCCCCTGGGTCCACGCACCCTGGTTCCGCTGGTCAGGGAGGTCGCGAGGCGGACGGGATTGCCGGCTGGTGACCCGGCCCAGGAGGAACTGGAGAGCATCTGTACCGCGCTGTCCTACTTGCCGACGCGCGATCAGCGCGAGGAGCCCGCCCGGCTGGAGCGGGCGCGGGAAAAAGAAGTGATCAAGCGCAGGTGGCGGAAGCTGCTGGACAGCAGCGCCGAGGTGCGGAATGCCACGGAAGCGGCGTTGCGCGACGTGAACGGCTCTCCCGGCGCACCCACCACCTTCGAAACGCTGGACCGCGTGATCCGCAACCAGGGTTACCGGCTGGCCTCCTGGAAGGTGGCCGCCGAGGAGATCAACTACCGCCGCTTCTTCGACATCAACACTCTGGCCGCCATCAAGATGGAGAACCCGGCGGTGTTCGATCAGGCGCACGCCCTGCTGTTCCGTTTCATCGACGAAGGACGAATTCAGGCGCTGCGGCTGGACCATACCGATGGCCTCTATGACCCCCTGGCCTACTTTGACCGGCTGCAACGACGTTTCCGCCGCGACGTCACCGACGCGCGCAACAACCCCGATGACGCCATCCGTCCCTTACCCATCCTGGTCGAGAAGATCCTTGAGCCCGGCGAGCGGCTGCCCACCTCGTGGCCGGTCGATGGCACCACAGGTTACGACTTCGCCGGCTCGGTGGTTGGCCTGTGGGTGGACCCCGGCGCCGAGGAACAATTCACGAGCATGCACCGCCGCTTCACCGGAGACCGGCTGACGTTCGAAGACCATGTCTACGAATGCAAGCAGCGCATCTTGCAGGAGTCCCTCCCCTCGGAGGTGAACATGCTGTCGCGCCAGCTTGAACGGGTGGCCGCGGCGGATCGCCGCTGGCAGGACTTCACGCTGATCGCCCTCACCCGCGTCGTTCGCGAAACCCTGGCGGCGTTCCCGGTTTATCGAACCTACGTGCGTGCCGGCGAGCCCGCGTCGGAGACTGACGTCCGGAGAATCCGCGGCGCCATCGCCGCCGCCCGCCGGCGCACCCCCATGCTGGATGCTTCAGTGACGTCGTTTCTGCAAGATGCCTTGCTCCTAAATGTGGATGGCGCGGAGAATCTGCGCGCCGACCTCACCTACGTGGCGCTGCGCTTTCAGCAACTGACCGGCCCGGTGATGGCCAAGGCGGTCGAGGACACGGCGTTCTACCGCTACAACCGCCTGCTGGCGCTGAACGAGGTGGGCGGTGATCCGGGGACGTTTGGCACCACCGTCGATCAGTTTCACGCGCAGAATGCCGAGCGGGCGCAGAGCTGGCCGCTCAGCATGGTGACGACGTCCACACACGACACCAAGCGGGGTGAGGATGCGGCCGCGCGCATCGCGGTGCTGACCGAGATGCCCACGGCGTGGAGCCAAAGCGTAACGCGCTGGTCACGTCGAGCGGAACCGTACCGCGACCGCGCGGCCAAGTTCCCTTCGCGACGCGATGAGTACACCTTCTACCAAGCGCTGGTTGGCGCCTGGCCGTTCGGTTGGGATGGCCGCGGCCCGCAGCGCGACGCTCTGACGGCGCGCCTGGCGGCCTACATGCAGAAGGCGGCCAGGGAGGCAAAGGAAGAGACCTCCTGGGTGCAGCCCGATGAGAGTTATGACGCCGCCTTGACGACCTTCGTGCAGGGGGTGATGCATGACGATCTGGTGATGGGAGACATCGGGCGGTTCAGCGACCGGCTGGGGACCTATGCCGCGACCAACGCCATCGCGCAGGTGTTGCTGAAGCTCACCGTGCCTGGAATCCCCGACACCTACCAGGGGTGCGAGCTATGGAACCAGAGTCTGGTGGACCCCGACAATCGGCGGGCTGTCGATTTCCAGACAGCGGCGCACATGCTGGCGGACATCACCCAGCGCCTGCAGCGCCTGCAGCGCCAGGATGATCGCCAGGCCCTGGTAAGCGATTTGCTGAAAACGTGGACCACCGGCGCCATCAAGCTGTTCGTGACCCACCTGGCCCTGGCGGCGCGCAACGAACGCAAGGATGTGTTCCTGTGTGGCGACTACACACCGCTGACCGGGGGCAGTGACCACGTGATCGCGTTTTCCCGCAACCACGCGAGCGGGCGCGCGCTGGTGGTCGTGCCGCGCCTGTCCCTGGTTCTGACGGGCGGGACCAGGCCCTGGCCCATCGGAGAGGTGTGGAATGGACAGACGCTGGAGGTGACCGCCGGAGCCTATCGCGACGCGTTCACCGGTCGCGTGCACCAGCTGGATTCGACTGTGAAGGTGAGCGCCTTGCTCGCGGATTTCCCAGTAGCCTTGCTGCTGTCCGTCCCCGCGAACGAACCCTGAGCACGGGCAACGTCCATGGGGTACAGGACGCGGCGTCGAGATTTCCCGCTCGGCCAGTTCAACCGAAGATGACAGCCAGCATGATGATGATCGCGACGATCGGCATCAGCTTGCGTACCAGTGCTGCTTCATCGTCCTCGTCATCAGGCCCCCCGGTGCGGGTGTTTTTAGGGCTCCAGACCGAAAGCTGCCACGGCCCGTCCCAGGTCGCTGCGCCGGCGGCGTGCATCAAGTTCCCGTTTGGAGTCCCACGCATGGTCTCTGGTTTATCGGCCGAGCACACGAGGATCATGAGGGGGAAACGCCAAGACCCTTGAATTAAGTACTTTCCGAGCTTCGCCCCCCCGGCCCTGCTCGGCAGATCACCTGATACCCGAGCGGTCAGCCCTTCAGATGATCCAGGCCGCCGGCTGCCAGCAGGCGCGCCAGTTCCTGGTACCCACCAATCGGCTGGTCATCGAGGAAGATCACCGGAACCGTTTGCCGGCCGCCTGACCGGTCAACCAGCTCGGCGCGCGCATCGGCATCCCCCGTCACATCGATGGCGACGAAGCCAATACCCTGCTTCTGAAGGAGTTGTTCGGCGCGTCGGCACCACCCGCAGTAGGTGGTGCTGAAGACGGTGACGCGCGCCGCAACTCTGGAAGGGGCCGTTTCAGTCACGTTCTTTCGATGCCCGCGGGCGCCGAAAGTTGCTCGCCTTCGGGAGTCGGCCGAGTTCGACGCCCGACGTGCTCAATCCGCAGACCCCCAGCGCCAGCAAGACGCTCGCCTTGAGGAGCTTCAATCCGCCAATCACGCGGACCAGGGTGTCGCTGCGCCGTGGTAACACGATCACACTATGGGATCGGGTCTCTCCGGCGCCACGCCGCACGGCGGCGCCCGCAGACGGTGCAGTTACGGATGTGCAGTCAAACGTCACCGCGACCAGCCGGACCGTTACCCCCTCCCAGGGTCCGATTTAGCTCCCCAGCTCGTCGCGCAGTGTCCTTTCGGTGGTCTCACATGACGCCAGCTTGTCCAGTGCCGCCTGATGTGCGGTCTCAGCCACTGTCAGGGCGGATTGCGCCGCCGCCAGCTGTTCCTCGACGGCGCGCACGCGGCCTGCCGCCGCCGCGCGCAACTGGTCACTCCGGATCGCTGACCGGCGGGCGTCGGCGCAGTCGGTGCTGGCCTGACGAAGCCGCGCGCGCAGCGTCGCCAACCGCGCCTTGAGCGCATGCTGTTCCTCGACGGCCTGGGCCCGCAGACGCGCGGCCTGCTC
>JBDSME010000295.1:0-6984 GCA_039916065.1 Polyangia bacterium | reverse complement strand
TCGCCGCCATCGCCGCCGTCGCCCCCGTCCACGCCGCGTCCACGGCGAACGCCGCGTAGGGAATCAGCAAGGGGACGATGGCCAGGTGGTAGCGGACCTCGGCGAAGAACGCCGCGTAGATCGCCATCAGCGCCGCCGGGAAAACCAGGATGGCCAGGGCCACCAGGGCCGGCCGCCAGGACGGTCCCCGCTGGTGCGCACACAACGCCACGCCGGCGGCCGCCAGCGCCGCCACCATCCACCAGAACAGGTCGGTGATCCGTTCCAGCGCCAGACGGTGGGCGTCGAAGAAGGCGCGAGGCGCGTAGTCGAGCACCCCTTGCCGGAACACCGGCCAGTAGAGAAGGTTCTTCTCGTGGGTCAGCAGGCGGTCGGCCTTGGCGACCAGCAGCCCCACCGCGTAGGTGGGCTCGAACGCCGTCCAGGTCTTTGCGACCTGGTAGGCCACGCGATCGGATTGACGGTGACGGGCAGGCGGCTCGAACAGGCGGTAACCGGTTCCCTTGGTGAACATCAGATTCAGCGAGCGGCTGTAGGTCCCCTCGCTGTTGGGGTTGGCACCCACCAGCGCGGTGTGCCCTCCGTGACTGTCGGTGAAGAACAGGTCGCCGTAGACCCTGTGGTTGCGCAAGCCCCAGGGGAGCAGCACCAGGAATGCGATCGCCACCGCCGCCGCGGTTCGCGCCAGCGCCACCGGCCACCGCGTGCCACGGGCCAGCCAGTAGAGGAGCGACAATCCCGCCAGGGGGGCCGCCACCGCTCGCACCCAGGCGGCCAGGCCGAAGATCAGTCCGGACAGCGCCGCCGCGCGCCACTCTCCTTCTCCTTGGCGCTGCCCGCCGCGCGCCACCAGCGCGTGCACCGCCAGCGCCCCCAGCGCGCCGGCCGGCATGTCCGTGCCGGTCACCGATGCGGACGCGATTCCGGCGGGCCACACCGCCATCAGCGCCGTGGCGATGATCCCGGCGCGGCGTCCGAACAGCGCGCCGGCGATGCCTCCGGCGGCGAACACCACCAGCGTGCCAGCGACCACACCCACCAACTTGTAGGCCAGCAGCTCGCCACCCAGGGCGCGCACCGCCGCCAGCACCATCACGTAGCCGGGCATGTAGACGAATTCGTCACCGAGACGGCCCTGATCCAGCAGGTGCTCCGCCGCTTCTCGGTACAGGGCGAAATCGCCCACGGGGCGCGACGGAACCGTAAGCACCCAGGCCAGCCGCAACAGGAAGGCCAGCATCACGAGCCAGGCCCGCGGCTGGTGCGCCAGCTCCCGCGCCGTCCGTGACACCCACGCTTGCCACGCTTGCCACGCTCGCCACGCTCGCGCGGCGGCAAACGCGGCAAGGCGACCGACGCTGCGGTGCCTAGGGGGCGGCACTTACACCTTCTTCGTGGCGGTGCGCGTCCTGCGCGCCATCCGCGACGTAGGCCAGGTGCCACCCCCCGAAGCGTTGCTCCTTGGACGCGGGCCAGTCGGGCGGCAACGTCTTCGCCCAGGAGAGAGCATGGTAGGCGAACCACGATGCGCCCGTGCGGGCGCGCGACTGCCGCAACGTCGCCGACGGGGTGCGCGTGTGGGCCAAGGTGGTGGTCAGGGGGGCCGGCACGCGTGCCGCGTGGGCAATCACCGCGTCGACATAGCCGAAGGTATCGATAAACACCGCTTCCTGGGGGCGCCTGTACTGCAACAGGTACAGAGCCAACCCCCGGTCTTCGCTGTCCAGGCGCGTGAGTGGCCCGATCGATTCGGCCCCCGCCCAGATACGGTCGGGACGCGCGAACGCTGCCAGCAGAGCCGACGCCGCGATCAGCACCGCCGCGACCGTCACGCCAAGGCTGGCCCGTCGCGCTGTCGCGAACAGCGGCAGGGAAAGTAAGGCGGACGCCGCCACCGGAAGCAGGGCCGCACCAGGTCCGATCGCGAATCTCGGCAACGGCTCGAACTGGCCCAGGAGGATACCATTGGCCAGATAGGCCGCGGTGGGCGCCAGTGCCGTCAGCAGGACCACCCGCGTCCCCGCCGACCAGCGGCGCCACTGGCGCGCCGCCGCGGGTACGGCCGCGAAAAGGAGCGGCGTCATCGCGGCCGCGAACGATACCAACCAGATGGCGAGCTGACGCAGGCGGGACAGCACGGGCCCGAAGCGCGCCGCCACCGCTTGCGCCATGGTGGCGTGATCCTGGGTGATGTAGCGCGCGAAAAAGAACGGATCCCCCGTCTTCGACCAGCTCCAGATCAGGTACGCCGCGGGCAACATCGCCGCCGCCGCGCCGAACAGCGCCACGTCGACGACGGCGCGCCGATCCCGTGGTCCGCATGCCAGCGCACCCAGCATGGCCACCGGAACCGCCAGCCAGGTGTCGTAGCGGGTCACCGCCGCCAGCGAAGCGAGCAGGCCCGCGACCAGGTAGTCGCCGCGCCGCCCTTCCGATACGGCGGCGTGCAGGCGCGCCAGGGTCGCAAGCAGCAAGAGGAGATACAGCGCCTCGCTGCCCGCCGTGGTCGAAAGCTGGATGTGTAGCGGCGACAGCGCCAGGCCGAGCCCCGCCACGCCCAGCGCCAGCCCCGCGCCAGACACGCCGGCCAGCATGCGGCGTCCCAGCGCAAAGAACGGCCAGAACACCAGCAGGCCGGCCAGCAGCGAAAGGACGCGCGAAGAACGCCGCGCGTCCGGGTCGGCCGCCATGAACGGACGCATGGCTTCGATGGGCAAGGGACCAAACTGGCAAAAGCTGCGCGGGTCGTCAGCGGCGGCGGAGTCGGCGTTCATCCGTTCGGCGATCAACGCGCGCATGGGAGCATCGGCCTGCTTGTTCTCGGCGAACGGAAACAGCAGCACCCGCAGCGTCAGAGCCAGGACCACCACGGCGGGCCACGGGATCGCCGCCCAGGGGACCGATGGCACCGCGACGCGGTTCACGAGCTGCTAACCCGCCGCCAGGCGGGCCAGGACCTCCCGCACCCGGGGGAGCGCGGCGTCGATGTCGGCAAGCGATACGGCGCCGATCGAGATGCGAAACCAGCCGCTGTCTTCCTGCAGCCCGAAGGCCTGAAAGGGGACCACCGCGAACCCCGCCTCATCCAGCAGCAGCTTTCGAATCTGTTCGTTGGTGCGCTGAGGCATCAGGAAGCGGACCGACAGATAGATTGCGCCCTGCGGTGGGATCACCTCCACCGGCAGGCCAGCCGCGCGCATCTCCTGAAAACCGCGCGCCAGTCGTTCCAGGCGTTCCACCACGCGGGTGCGCATGGCGTCGAGGTAGCTGCTCACGGCGGCGTCGTCGTCCAGCAGGGCCGCCATGGCCACCTGCTCCGCCTTGGGTGCCCAGGCCCCCACGTGCCCCAGGATGTCGGCCATTCGCTGCCGCGCCGCCGGCGGCAACACCGCCCAGCCCACGCGCATGCCGGTGGCGGCGAAGCTCTTGGAGGCGGCATCCAGGATGATGGTGTAAGGCGCGATCTCCGGTACCAGCTGGGGCGGCGTGACGTGACGAATGTCCCCTGGCGCGGTCGTTGCTGACGCAGTCGCTGCTGACGCGCGCGGGAAGACGAGCTGCCAGTACACCTGGTCGTAGCAGAGCCAGACTGCCTTCTGTTCTTGCTTCTGCTTCTGATTGGCGACGGCACGACGCCGGTTCTCCTCGACGATGAGCTCGCAGATCTCCTTGAGCTGCGTCGGGGAGATCGCGGTCCCCGTTGGATTCAAGGGCGAGTTCACCATCACCAGCCGCGCCTTGCCGATGTGCGGTCGCAGCTGGTCCGCCGTGGGGAAAAAATTCGATTCAGCGTGCACCGGTAACTCGATGGCGCGCGCGCCCGTCAGATAGGCGTAATGGTTGTTGTTCCACGACGGCACCGGGTAGACGACGGTGTCACCCCGATCCAGCACCGTCAGGTAGGTCCCGTAAAGAAGCGGCCGCGCCCCACCGGTGATCAACACCGATTCCACCGGATACTTCAGGCCCAGGTGCCGCTCGTAAAAGCGCGCCACCGCCTCGCGCAACGCCGGCATCCCGTCCGACGGCGGATAATTGGTGTGCCCCGCCAGCAGCGCCTGCTGCACGCCCTCCAGCAGTTTCGCGGGGACCGGAAAGTGGGCCGGATCGAAGTCGCCCACGGTGAGGTTGCAGATATCCGCGCCCTTGGCCTTCATCGTTCGGATCTCGGCTGCGATGCGCAAGATCTCCGAGCCGACCACGCCGCGCGCCAGGTCCGAAAGCGAAGCATCCACCGCCCCGCGCTCACCGAGCCGATCACTCAAATCCATCATGTGTCCATACTACTCTCGCCGGGACGGACCGTCGCCGCGGACCCTCACCCTGACCCTCTCCCACAGGCGAGCGTAGCGCGGCTTTGCGGCGCGAAGCGAGAGGGGTTCGGGGACGTGCGAGCGGCAGCGAGCCACGTCCCCGAGACATACAAGGGAAAAGAGCTGCGACTGGGTCAGCCCCTCTCCAGGTACGTGTAGCCCGCCAGGCCTTCTTCGTACATGCGGAGCATGGAGCGGGTTTCTTCCAGGGACATGCGGCCGCCGCGCACGGCCAACTCGGCGAAGCGGCGGACGCGGGCGACAAGATCTTCGCGGGCGTAGCTGACGTACTTGAGGACGTCGGTGACCGTATCGCCGGTGACGACGTGCTCAATCTGATAGCCGCCGCCCGACGCCAGCGAAACGTGCACGGTGTTGGTGTTGCCGAACAGGTTGTGAAGGTCACCCAGGATCTCCTGGTAGGCGCCGATAAGGAAGATGCCGACGTAATACTCCGGCCCCACGAGCGGATGCAGCTCCAGCACCGGCTTGACGTCGCGGCGATCGATGAAGTGGTCGATTTTTCCGTCCGAATCGCAGGTGATGTCCGCCAGCACGGCGCGCCGAGTCGGCTCCTCCGCCAGGCGATGAATGGGCATGATGGGGAAGAGCTGGTCGATGGCCCAGATATCTGGCAGCGACTGAAACATGGAGAAGTTGCAGAAGTAGGTGTCGGACAGCGCCCGCTCCAGCCCCTCCAGCTCCTCCGGCACCTCCCGCATCTCGCGCGTGATCTTCAGCAGCTTCTGGCAGATCGCCCAGAAGATGTCCTCCGCCACCACCCGCTCCGACAGCGAAAGGTTGCCGACATTGAAGAGCTGCAGCGCCTCTTCCTTGTACTCCAGCGCGTCGTGGTAGGCCTCGAGCACGTTCTTGCGCGACACCTCGCGGAAGGTCTCGAACAGGTTCGTCAACACGCGCGGGGCGTCGGTGGCCAGCTTGTCAGGGGCCTTGCCCATGTCGAACTCGCCTACCCCCAGGATATCCACCACCAGCATGGAATGGTGGGCCACCACCGCGCGTCCGGATTCGGTGACGATGATGGGATGATCCACACCGCCGGCGTCGCAGGTCTCCTGCAGGCCGAACACGATGTCGTTGGCGTACTCCTGCATAGTGTAGTTCATCGACGACGCAAAATTGGTTTGCGACCCGTCGTAGTCCACGCCCAGGCCACCGCCCGCGTCGAAATACTTCAGAGGGGCGCCCAGCTTGACCACCTCGACGTAAAACCGTCCCGCCTCGCGCAACGCGTTCTTGACAGCGCGGATGGCGGAGATCTGGCTGCCCAGGTGAAAATGCAATAGCTCGAAGCAGGTGAGCAGATCGTTCTCGCGCAGGAACGTGAGCGCCTCCAGGACCTCGCGCGTCGAAAGACCAAACTTTGAGCGATCCCCGCCCGACGCCTCCCAGCGCCCCGACCCCTTCGACGCCAGCTTGACCCGGATACCGATGCGCGGCCGCACCCCCAGCTTCTTGGCGGTGTCAGCGATCAGTTGCAGCTCCGAGAACTTCTCCACCACGATCAGCACCGTGCGACCCAGCTTGGAGCAGGTCAGGGCCGTCTCGATGTACTCTTCGTCCTTGTAGCCGTTGCAGACGATCAGCGCGTCCTCGTCCTCCAGCATCCCCATCACGGCCAGCAACTCGGGCTTGGACCCGGCCTCCAGGCCATAGTGATACGGGCGCCCGAACTCCACGATCTCCTCGACCACGTAGCGGTGCTGGTTGACCTTGATGGGATAAACGCCCTTGAAGGTCGATTTGTACCCGTACTCGGCGATGGCGCTACGGAAGGCTTCGTTCAGCTCCACGATGCGGCTCTTCAGCACATCGGAAAAACGAATGAGCAGCGGCAAGCCGATGCCGCGCCGGTTGACCTCGTCAACCAGCTCCTTGAGATCAATCTTGCCGCGCTCTGGTCCCGCCGGATGGGCCTGGACGTTGCCCGCCTCGTTGACCGAAAAATAGTTGTTGCCCCACGACTTGACGCCGTAGAGCTCTGTCGAATCCGCCACCGTCCATTTTCGGGGAATCCCCGCGCTGCTCATGGTGCGTACGTTGGAGAAAAACTGACCCGGACGCTAGAGGAATCTCACGTCCGGGACCAAAAACTTGGGCTGTCCCCTCCCGTCCCCGACAGTCAACCGGTCAGAACACCCAGAAGGCGCCCGCCCGTCCCTCGAGGATCAGCTGCGAATCCGTGAAGCGGGGCAACATGCCCGCCTCGGCGAAGACGCCCAGGCCGATGAAGGGCAAGCCCAGCTTGATCCCCAGCGCGCCACCGATGGCGGTCCGACGGGGGCCATGCACCAGGTTGCTGAAGGCGAAGATGGCGCGGGCGTAAAGGGGGATGATGGGCGGGTAGATCCCGACCATCGGCCGGAGTTGCAGATCGAATCGGCTGTTCTTCACGTCGCCCAGGTCCCCCACGATCCCGAGCTGAAGGCGCAAGAGTCCCAGGAGCTGATAGCCTGGCGCCAGCATGACGTTGGTGGGCTCCCAGCCGCGTGGCTCCTTGAGGCGGCCACCCTTGCCCACCGAGCCCTCGATGACCCACCCCGCGTGAGCGGCGGTCGCGCCGGCGAGAGACACCAAGACGGAGAAGAACACAACGGCGACGAATTTGCGCATGGAGCTCCTTGGCAATTGGGAAATAATCAAATGACGA
>JBDSME010000294.1:0-2660 GCA_039916065.1 Polyangia bacterium | reverse complement strand
CCACGTTGGGCTGGACGACCGACTGATCCTTGTTGGCGACCAGCTCGCCCTGACCTTGCACGAAGAAGTGGCCGTCAGAGTAAGTGGGGGTGAAGCGCAGCACCGCGCGTCCCTGCTGGATCCATTTTACGGCGTCGTCATGATCGGCCTCGGGGCTCTTGATCTGCTCGTAGCCGGTATCCACCCAAGCGTAGCCCGAAATCCCCAAGCCCGTGCGAGGCATGTACGGCCACTGCAGGCCGTGGAAGGTGTTCAGCCACAGCGAGCCGCCGTAGAGGCCTCGAGGCGGATCGGGGAAGGCGCTGCCGGGCAGGTGCTCGACGAAAGTCAGCTTTTCGGCGGCCGGCGGGGCGGCGGCGGCCTTGGTACCCGCCGCGCCGCCAATCGCCTGTTCCTCGGCCTCTTCCGCGTTGCTCGATGCGCCCGGCGCGTCGCCTTGCGCGGCGGCGGTCCCACTCCAGGCGAGGGCGAGAACAAGCGTCGCCACCGTCGGGAACAGTTTCGTACAGGCCCACGAAGCGCGGGCCCCAGGGAACAACCTCATACCGTCATGTCTCATGTGGTGATCGTCTCCAGCGGCGGGATGGCGTTGAGGGAAGAAGGTCGCGAATCGCCGTCTATACCACCGCCGCTGGCGATCGCGCGAGCGTCCTTTCCGTTCGTTCGACTGGGCAGGCAGGCGACGACGACTACTTGACCATCACCGTATCGGAGAGGGTCAGCGCCGTCTTTGCCGAGCTGGGACCAACCATGATCTTCACGGGCCCCGTCTCCACCTGCCACGCCATGGCGCTGGCGTCGTAGTACTTGAGATCCGCCACCCGCAGCGGAATGGTGATCCGCTTGGTGACGCCAGCCGGGAGGCTGACGCGATAGAAGCCCTTCAGCTCCTTGTAGTCGGCGGAGATGCCGGCGCGCCGCTTGGTGCCCGGATAGGACACGAACAGGAACGCCACCTCGTCGCCAGCCACCGTGCCGGTGTTTTGCACATCGACCTGAACGTTGACGACACCGTTCTTGGTGACATCACTGCACGGCACCTGCAGGTTGGAGTACTTGAAGGTGGCGTAGCTGAGACCGTGGCCGAAGGGGAACTGGGGCACGATGCCCATCTGGTCGTAGCGGCGGTAGCCCAGATAGTAGTCCATCATGGTGGCCAATCCGGAGCTGAACGTTCCGGGATCCGTAACCTTTCCCGTGGCGGGCCAGGTGATGGGCAATTTGCCGCTGAAGTTTGCATCCCCGAACAGGAGCTGTCCCAGGGCTTTGCCGCCCACCATTCCGGGATACCAGGCCATCACCACTGCCGGCACCATGCCGATCCAGGGCATGTCGATGACGCTGCCGCCTTCCAGCACAACCACCATGGGCTTGCCAAGCTTTGCGACGTCCATGATCAGGGTATTCTGGGTGTTGGCGGACAGCTTGCCATCGAGCACGAAACTCCCCCGATCTCCGCTCCTGTTGTACTCCTCACCCTCGTCGTAGGGAGTCAGGCCGGCCACCACCACCACGAAATCCGCATTGGCAGCCGCGGCGGCGTTGTTTCCGGTGGTGACAGTGATGCCGGAGCCCGCAGCCATCTGAATGCCCGCGAAGGGCCCCACGCTCTTCGCCGGCTCCGCATTGGCCCGGCTGCTGCCCACGTCGCCGGTGCGCACGGAGGTGGCGAAGTCGACCATCCCCCCGTTCGAATCGTCGCCGGGATTGTTGATGCCGGTCATCCCGGAGGCGTAGCTGAGCTTGGCTCCGACCACGGCGATGGACTTCACCGACGCCCGCTTGATGGGCAGGGTGTTGTTGGCGTTCTTCAGCAACACCATCGATTTGACGGCGGCTTCGAGCGCGATCGCGACGTGCTCGTCGTTGCTCACCGTGCCACCGGAGAAGGTGGTGTTGGCGGCCTTGGGCTTCAGGCCGATGGCACCAGTCATGGCGGCGACCTTGAACCGCAGTTTCTGCTCCAGGACCAGACCGGCGGAGGTGTTGAGGTCCGTAACGGCCAGCGGCAGACCGGCGCCGGTGATCGATTCAAGCTGGCCGTAGTGCATGGCCCAGGGAAGCTCCATGTCCATGCCTGCCTTGACCGCCTCCGCCGCCCTCATTTTGCGGGTGTCGGTGCTGACGGACGACAGGGCGTTGCCGCCCGGCATGGCCCACCAGTCGGACAACACGAAGCCCTTGAACCCGAAGTCTGTGCGCAAGATGTCCGTCAACAGGTGCTTGTTCTGCGTCGAGTTCGTGCCGTTGACCTGGTTGTAGGCCGCCATCACGCAAGCCACGCCGCCTTCCTTCACGATCATCTCGAAGTGGCGCGCATAGATCTCGCGCAAGGTCTGCTCGTCCATCTGGGCGTTCTGCGTGGCGCGGTTGTTCTCGATATTGTTGGCGGCGTAGTGCTTCACGCACGCGGGAACGTATTGCTGAATCCCGACCACGTTGGCGCTGCCCAGGCGGCCCAGCAGAAAAACGTCTTCCCCATAGGTCTCCTGGGCGCGGCCCCACAGCGGGTGCCGCAAAATGTTTACCGTGGGCGCCAGCAACATGGTCTGTCCGGCCGCCACCATCTCATCGCCCATGGCCAGGCCGATGCGGTACTCCAGGTCCAGATCGAAGGCGGCGCCGCGCGCCATGGCCACCGGGTACACGGTGGACTTTCC
>JBDSME010000293.1:0-4850 GCA_039916065.1 Polyangia bacterium | reverse complement strand
CCCCGCGCCAGCAGGCGCTTGCGCGCCTCCTCGCAGAACAACACGGTACCGGTGAAGTTTACCGTCAGCAGGTCGCCCGTGAACGCCGGGTCCGCCTCCAGCCGATCCTGGGTAGCGAACAGGCCGCCGGTGATCACCACGGTGTCGAACTTCCCCAGCTTCTGGTCCGCCGCATCCAGCGCGGCGGGAAACCCGATGTCCGCGCCCAGGTCACAACCCGCGATGCCGATGCTCCCCACCGGTCGTCCCGCGCGCACTTCCAGATCGCGGGCGCTTCGTTCCAGGTCCGTGAGGTCGCGCCCCAGCAAGAACAGCTCGTGCCCCCCCGCGGCCATCTGTCGCGCCAGGGCACGGCCGATGCCCCGGGTGGCGCCGACGATCACCACCTTCATCGTGGCCTGCTCCTGCGGGTGGACGTGACCAACACGCCCGAGCGCGAAGCCGCATCGCCCAGCATCCGAACCGACTGACGGCTGCGAATCTTCCCCTCGGGATCCCACTTTCGCCGGACGGTCTCCCACGCCTCCAGGCGCGGCTCCATGGCGCGAAAGTGCTCCGGTCGGGTGAAGGCGTCCTTGGCCAGGTAGATGCGCCCCCCTTCCTTGATCACATGTTCGTTCAACGCGTCGATCAGCGCCTGGGTTCCATCGCGCACCGGAAAATCGACCGCGATGGTGATCCCCGGGCGCGGGAAGGACAGCATGCCCAGACCTTCGGCTCCGCAGTCCTTGACCACGCAAACCGGTGAGGCGGCCCGGTGCCGCGCCATCAGCTCCAGGAACCGGCGCGCGGCTCCTGGCCCGGCGCTGTCCGGCAACACGCACTGGAACTGGGTCATGCCACGCGCCCCATAGAAACGGTTCCAGTGCCGCAGCTTGTCCAGGGGATAGAAGTACGCCTCCGGGTGCATGATGCCGCCGCGGACCTTGCGGCCATGCTTGTGATAGGCAAGCGCGTTGGAGATGCGAATGCTGAGCGGGTTCAGCACCCAGCTGGGAAAGTCGAAGGGGACGTTGACGGCGTGCTTGGGAACTGGGGGATGTTCTGGCGCTTCAGCGGCCTCCGCCCACCGCCCCTTGATCAGCACGCCGCGACCCAGCTTCGCCCCCGAGGCCGTGCAGTCCAGAAAGCCCACGGTCATCGGCCAGGTGAGCCCAGCTTCCTTCAGCGCCGCCACGTACGCGTCCACATCGGGGAGCCGAACGCTTTCGTAGACGATCCAGGGCGAGGGGACTTTCTTGAGCTGAACCGTCACCTCCAGGATGTGCCCCGTCAGTCCCATCCCACCGACGGTGGCGCGGAACAGCTCTGCTTCCTCGGTCGGCGAACAGTGGATGATCCGTCCATCCGCCACGCGCATCCGCAGGCCCAGCACATGTTGCCCAAAGCAGCCATCGCGGTGGTGGTTCTTCCCGTGGACGTCCGCCGCCACCATGCCGCCCAGGGTCACGAACTGAGTGCCGGGGGTGACAGGGGTGAAGAAACCGCGGGGCAGCAGCAGGCGGATGAGCTCGCGCAGGGACAGTCCGGACTCCGCGCGCAGCACCGCCGTTTGTGGGTCGAAGCCGAGAATGCGATCGGCGCGCACCGAGCCCGCCACCGTCTGGTCGCCGGGCCCAGGCAGCGACGAATCTCCGTACGATCGTCCGAGCCCGCGAGACAGCGGCACGTTCGCAGTGATCCCAGCCAGATCCTCCGACAGGAGTTCCCGCGCCAGGACCTGGGGAACGCGGCCCCAGCCTTCAAGCGGAACGAGTCTGCCCGGCGTGGCCGTCGCGGCAGGCTCGGTGGAGGCAGCGCGATCGGCGAGGCCCACGAGATCGGCCAGATTCGGGACATCCGGGTCATTCGGACTATTCGGCACCTCCGCGCGATCGGCAAGATCTGCGGCAAGACCCGCGGCAAGATCCGCGGCAAGATCCGCATGGTCGGCACGATCCGGGAGATCGGGGAGTTCGGGTTGTCTGGGCGGTCGGCTCAAGGCAAACCAATCTACCACCGCGCCTGAGCGCCCCCGCCGCGATCGCTTTTCGCTGTTGGCTATTTGCCATGGACGGTGCATTATGCCCGCCGGTCCGGGACTTTACCGCCCCGCGCCAGGGCCTCGCCGCCCCCAAGCCCCCCACCCTTTCTGTTCACGGCCCTCCGACGATGACCCGCCACGACAGCCCCAACCCAGATCCGGACGACGCCGCTCGGTACGTGGGTGGCCTCGACCAGTCCCAGACACGGTCATTCGCCGCGCTCATGACGAGATTGCGGGTCGCAGTGGTGATCAGCGGCCCCACTGGCCAGACTCGCCACTGCAATCGGTTCGCCCAGGAGTTGCTGGGCTGGCGCGAATCGGGGCCGGCGGCCGAGCTTCCCGTCGCTGCTCGAGCGGATGAGGATGTTGGGTGGCCGGTGGTACACGAGGACGGCACGCCGTTCTCGCCGGACACTCAACCGCTGCCAGTGGCCCTGGCCACCGGACGCGCCGTTCACAACATCGTGATGGGCATTTACCACCCGGGACGCCGCCAGCGCGTCTGGGTGCTGGTCAGCTCTGATCCACATCTGGACGACGCCGGGACGATCACCCAGGTGATCACCACCTACAACGACATCACCGAGAGGCGCGGATTCGAGGCGCGGCTGGCGCTGGCTGACCGCCTGACCTCCATGGGGACGCTGGCCTCCGGAATCGCCCACGAGATCAACAATCCGCTGGCCTATATCACCGCCAACCTTGCCTACGCTGACGAAGAACTGGCGGACCCCGCGACGCTGACCAGCCCGGGCCGCCTGACCGAGATCCGTCACGCCATCCTGGAGGCGCGCGACGGCGCTGATCGCGTCCGCGACATCGTCGCCGACATGCGCACCTTGGCGCGGGGCGACGCCGCCCGCAGTCCCCGAGTTCCGGTCGACATCACACGGGTGCTTGAGTCCGCCGCGGGCGCGATTGGCAGCGAGATTCGTCGGCGTGCCGGCTTTATCAAGGACCTTCGCGACGCACCGCCGATCGCCGGGGACGAAGCGCGCCTGGGCCAGGTCTTCATCAATCTGTTGTTGAACGCCGCCGATGCCATTCCCGAAGGGGATCCGTCTCGCCACCAGGTGACCCTTTCAACGGCCGTCGACGCCTCCGGGTGGGTGGTGGTGGAGGTCCGCGATACCGGCGCCGGAATAGCTCCGGAACTGCACCGGCAGATATTCGACCCGTTCTTCACCAACAAGCCCGTTGGACGCGGGATTGGCCTGGGCCTGGCCATTTGCCACCACGTGGTCACCGACCTGGGGGGCACAATCTCCGTGGAGAGTGCCCCCGAGCGCGGCAGCGTGTTCCGCGTCCGCCTCCCCGCCGCGAGCGCGCCGCTCGTGTTGTGAGGGCCTGCCGGGACGCCGGCCAGGCCGGAGTCGGATACCTCTTCTTGCCGCCCGCGGCGGTCCGGCTGATTGATGTCAGTTGGGACTGACAGCGGCGTTGGACAGGACGAACACGTAATCCTGATAGTCGCTGTTGCTCGCCTCCTCGCACACCACCAGGAAGCTGCCCGGGATCGCTTGACCGGTGCGATTCTTGAGCGGGTAAACGCGGAACCGATGGACCGGCAAGACACCGCCCTGATCGTTGTTCAGGGCATCCTCCTGGTAGAAACGAGCGTCGGTCCCCAAATAGGAAGCGTTGGATGGGCTCTCCGCGAAGAACCCGAACGACACTGTCCCCGGCGCCCCGGCCGGATCGGGGTCGAACGTCAACATGGCGCCGGGATCCAGCGGTGGAAAGAGGGTGCGGTTCGCCACGTTGTCCTGCGGTCCTTTCGACATCGTCCCCAGGGCGTGGCGCACCACGGCCGCAGTGGTTCCCGTGTAGTACCCGTAATTCGCCGCCTCGAAGGGTGAATAACGCGCCATCGGCTGAAAGCCGACACTGGCCGCCCCCGCGGCCTTGACGAAACGCTTGGCGGCGATCTCGTCTCCGATGGGGGCGCTGCCCGTGCCCAGAGTGATGCCCGTTCCCCCCACGTTCACGTTGTACCCGAGCGTCTTCACGATCTGATCCAGGGTCGCCTCCCCATTGCTGGTGCTCATGGCCAGCCCATAAAGCCCGGCCGTGGCCATGGCTGCCGGAGCACCGGAAGCGGTCGCCGTCAGCGTCGCGGAGTAGACGGTGGTTGCTCCCGAAGTGGGCGGCAAGAACTTCACAGGGACGGGCAGATCACCATTGGCGGGAACTGACGCGGGCAGCGTAGGGCCACCGTCAACCATGAAGCGCGTCGCCTGCGCGCCCGTCACCGTCAGCCCCGTGACCATCACGGCTGCCGCTCCGCCGTTGTGCAAGGTCAGCATCTTCGTCACGCCGGTGGTGGTGATGCTCAGCGCCACGGAATAGATCCCATCCCCTGGCGTGAAGGACAGCCCCGTCCGCGCGCCCCCCATGCCCCCCGTCCCGGTGACACTCCCGCCGCCGCCACCCGTGCCCATGCCGCCGCTTCCAGTGCCAGTTCCGGCAGCGCCACCGCTTGCGATGCTTCCGCCTGTTCCGCTTCCGCCAGTGCCACCGCCGTTGCCACCGGAACCGGCGCCTCCGCCGGGGGCTCCCCCCGTGAAATCGGCGCCGCCCGTGCCCGGACCGCCACCGCCGGTGGCATCCACGCCACCGCCGCCGCTCCCCGGGGGGGCGCCCCCGGTGCTCACGGCACCGCCGGTGCCGCGGCCGCCGCTGCCTGCGGGGGTTCCGGCGTCACCTCCACCACAGCCGACTCCGGCTCCAAGGACCGCCAGGATTATTAGTTGAGCAGAGAGCCATCGGACGTGAGCTCTCCCTACGGCCGAGCCAGCAGTTGTCATCATCGGCCCACGCTAGC
>JBDSME010000292.1:0-10987 GCA_039916065.1 Polyangia bacterium | reverse complement strand
AAGTGCCAGCACCCAAGCCAACCGTTTGCCCTCTCCCACTTGTGGGAGAGGGTGAGGGTGAGGGTCCGCGGTGGCGCTCAGGTGGACTTGGCGACCAGGTCGGTCGCCCACTTCTGGAGCTTCATGGCGTCGGCGTGGAACTTGCGGATGCCCTCGGAGAGCTTCTCCACCGCCATGGCTTCCTCGTTTTGCATGAAGCGG
Organism: Polyangia bacterium; assembly: GCA_039916065.1. Classification (GTDB taxonomy): domain Bacteria; phylum Myxococcota_A; class Polyangia; order Fen-1088; family Fen-1088; genus FEN-1088. The sequence continues at coordinate 10,786 of JBDSME010000292.1, read as the reverse complement.
TAGGTCTTCTCGTCCAGGTGCAGGCGCGTCCCTTCGCTCGCCTTCGCGGTCTCCACGGACAGGCGGCGCGGCAACTCGCCGGGGCGCTTGGCCAGGTCCGCCAGGATCTCGGGGCTGATGGTCAGCAAGTCACAGCCGGCCAGCAACATCACCTGCTCCGCCTTGCGAAAACTCGCACCCATAACTTGAGTTTTGTAGTCGAACTTCTTGTAATAATTATAAATCTTGGTAACCGAAGCCACGCCAGGATCTTGCTCGGGTGGGATGTCCTTGCCCCCTTGCTCCTTGACGTAATAGTCGTAGATCCGCCCCACGAAGGGGGACACCAGGGTCACCTTTGCCTCTGCGCAGGCCACCGCCTGGGCGAACGAGAACAGCAAGGTCATGTTGCAGTGGATCCCTTCCTTCTCCAGCTGTTCGGCCGCCCGGATGCCCTCCCAGGTGGTTCCCACTTTGATGAGCACACGATCCCGCTCCACTCCCGCCTTCTGGTACTGGGCGATGAACCCGCGGGCCTTCTCCAGGGTCCCTTCGGTGTCGAACGAGTAGCTGGCGGCGACCTCGGTCGAGACGCGCCCCGGAATCAGCTTCAAGATCTCGCAACCGAAGTTCACCGCCAGCCGGTCGGCGAACGCCGCGCCCCGAGCCTGGGCGTCCCCAGGTTGACCAGCCACGTACTTCACCGCTTCGTCCACCAGGGCGCGATACTGAGGCTGCTGGGCCACCTTGAGCAGCAACGATGGATTGGTGGTCGCGTCCTGCGGCTTGTGCTGGGCAATCGCTTCCAGATCTCCAGTGTCCGCCACGACCACGGTCTGCTTCTTCAGGGACTCGAGCATTGTCATCTGGAACTCCTCTGCCGCTTTGGTGTCATCCAAGCTTACCCCACCCCACAAGGAATGACCGGTCATCCGACGCGGTTGTCATCCGGCAAACCCGCGATCAAACCGCGCGCCGCCGCCACCACGGCGTCCTTGGTCATGCCCAGCTTCTCCATGACCACGTTGCCCGGCGCGCTGTCGCCAAAGCGATCGATACCCAGCGCCTTGCCCCGGGTGCCCACCCACTTCTGCCAGCCCAGGGTCACGCCGGCCTCTATGGAGACGCGCCGCTCACACGAAGGGGGCAGTACCGCGTCCCGATACTCCGCGGACTGGCGCTCGAACCGCGAAAACGAGGGCAACGACACCACGCGCGTCCCGGGGCCCAGGTCCCGCGCCGCCGCCACGGCGTGCTGAACTTCGCTGCCCGTGGCGATCAAGATCGTCTCCAGGGCGGCCGTCTCCTTGACCAGCACGTACCCACCCTTTCGCACCCCCGCGCGCTTGGTCGCGGCGTCACCAGGCAACATGGGAACGGCCTGTCTGCTCAGCGCCAGCACCGTGGGACCATCTATCTTCTCTGCCGCCGCCACCCAGGCCCCCGCCGTCTCCTCGGGATCGGCGGGGCGGATCAGATCCAGTTCGGGGATGATGCGCAGGCCCATCACCGTCTCCACCGGCTGGTGCGTGGGACCATCCTCCCCTACCCCCACCGAATCGTGGGTAAAGATGTAGATGACCGGCAACCGCGACAGCGCCGCCAGACGAATCGCTCCGCGCATGTAGTCGGCGAACACCATGAAGGTGGCGCCGCTGGGGCGCAGGCCGCCGTGATAAGCGATGCCGTTCAAGATCGCCCCCATGCCGTGCTCGCGAATGCCGATGCGAATGTTGCGGCCGGCCGGGTTGCCGGGGTCCCAGTCCCCGCCGTCGGCGATGTAGTTGAAGGTAGAGCCGTAAAGGTCGGCGCTGGCCCCCATCAGCGACGGCACCTCCCGCGCCACCACCTGCAACGCCGCCTCCCCCGCCTTGCGCGTGGCCAGCTTGGCGTCCGCTGGAAACAGCGGAATCTTCGCCGACAGATCCGTGGGGATCCGCCGCGCGTAACCGTCATCGAGCTCCTGCGCCAGCTGCGGGTTCTTGGCGCGCCAACCCTCGTAGGTGCGCGTCCACGCCGCCCGCGCCTTGCCCAGGACTTCCCGGCGGGCGCCGAAGAATGCCTTTACCTCGTCGGACACCCAGAATGTCTCCTCGGGAAAGCCCAGCGCCTTCCGGGCCGCCGCGACGAACTTCGCGCCCCCCTCGCCGTGCGCCTTCTGGGTCCCCGCCACCTCCGGGATGCCCTTGCCAATCAACGTCTGCGCCACCACCAGACGTGGCCGCCCGCTGCGTGAGGTGCGGGCGCGCTCCAGCATCTCGCGCACGGCGGCTATGTCGTTCCCCTTCTCGAGGTGCATGACCTCCCAGCCGTACGCTTCGAAGCGTTTGCCCGTGTCCTCGCTCTGCGACTTGTTCGCCATGGCATCCAATGTCACGTCGTTGGCGTCGTAGATCAGGATCAGATTGTCGAGCTTGAAGTGCCCCGCCATGGCCGCTGCCTCGCTGGCCACCCCCTCCTGCATGCAACCGTCGCCGGCCAGTCCCCAGATCAGGTGATTGAAGATGGTGTGCTCCGGCGTGTTGAACCGGGCGGCCAGCATCTTGGCGGCCACCGCCTGGCCGACGGCGTTCCCCACCCCCTGGCCCAGGGGGCCGGTGGTGGCCTCCACGCCCGGGGTGTGACCGAACTCGGGGTGTCCCGGGGTCATTGACCCCCACTGCCGGAAGCGCTTCAGCTCGTCCAGCGGCAGGGCATATCCGCTGAGATGCAACCAGGAATAGAGGAACATGCTGCCGTGGCCCGCCGACAAGATGAACCGGTCACGGTTCATCCAGGCGGGGTCGGCGGGATCGTGGCGCAGCAGATCCCCGTAGAGCACCGCCCCCAGCTCGGCTGCCCCCAGAGGCAAGCCCAGGTGCCCAGAGGCGCACGCGGCCACGGCGTCCATGGCCAACCCCCGAGAGATGTTGGCCGCGGCTTCCAGTACGTTCAAATCGGGCATGGGCATGGGCATGGGCATAGGGGTGCATGATTCCATGCTTGAGTGTTCCCGGCGAGTTGATTTTGGGCCCCCCAGCCTCCGCGGATCGCGACGGCTGAATCGGGGCGGGCGCATCGCGGGCAAGTGACAGGTGTGGTAGGCCCAGTGCGAGCTGAAAAAGGATCCCCCAAACCCATGAACCAGCCTCGCTCCGACGCCCTGGTGATCTTCGGTGTAACCGGGGATCTCGCCTACAAGAAGATATTCATGGCGCTGTACGCCATGAGCCGGCGCGGTCACCTGGACGTGCCCGTGATCGGCGTCGCCCGCGCCGACTGGACCACCGAACGGTTGCGCCAGCGCGCCGGGGAGAGCGTGAAAGAACATGACCGCAACGTGGACCCGGAGGCGCTCTCCAGGCTGCAGGAGCGCTTGAACTTTGTTCGTGGCGAGTACGCCGACCCCGCCATGTACGCGGCGCTGCGCAAGGCGCTCGGCACGGCCCAGCGCCCCGCCTACTACCTTGCGGTGCCGCCCAGCATGTTTGCACCGGTGGTCGAGGGGCTGGGGCAGTCGGGTTGCGCCCAGAACGCCCGGGTGATCGTGGAAAAGCCCTTCGGGCGAGATCTGGCCTCGGCGCACGCGCTGAATCAGACCCTGCACGCGGTCTTCGAGGAGTCGTCGATCTTCCGCATCGACCATTACCTGGGCAAGGAGCCGGTGCAAAACCTCCTGTTGTTCCGGTTCGCCAACACCTTCCTGGAACCGATCTGGAATCGGAACTACGTGGAGAGCGTGCAAATCACCATGGCGGAGAACTTCGGGGTCGAAGGGCGGGGCCGCTTCTACGAGGAAGCCGGGGCGATCCGCGACGTGATCCAGAATCACCTGTTGCAGGTGGTGGGTTTTCTGGCCATGGAGGCGCCCCTCACCACTTACGAGGAGGCCCTGCGCGACGAGCAGGTGAAGGTGTTTCGCGCCATTCGCCCGCTCAATCCGGAGAATCTGGTCCGCGGACAGTTCCGTGGCTATCGCAAGGAGGTGGGCGTTTCGCCCGATTCCACGGTGGAGACCTTCGCCGCCGTACGGCTGCACGTCGACTCCTGGCGCTGGGAGGGGGTGCCGTTCTTCATCCGGGCAGGCAAGTGCATGCCGGTATCGACCACGGAGGTCCTGGTGACCTTGAAACGCGCCCCTTTGCGGCGTACTGGCCCCGAAGAGACCAACCACCTGCGCTTCCGGCTGAGCCCGGACGTCACCATCGCGCTGGGGGCGCGCATCAAGAAATCGGGTGACAACATGGTGACCGAACCGACGGAGCTGAAGGTGGTCCACCAGCCGGATGGTGACGAGCTGGACGCTTACGAGCGACTGCTCGGCGACGCCATGGAGGGCGACGGCACGCTGTTCGCGCGCCAGGATGGCGTGGAGGCGGCCTGGGCCATCGTGGAACCAATTCTGGGCGGGGTGACGCCTGTCCATGAATACGAACCGGGCACCTGGGGACCACCGGACGCGGCCCGTCTGACGGCCGACGTGGGGGGCTGGCGGGCCCCAACGTAGAGCGGCTTCGCCGCCGCAAGGGGCCTGGGAAGGCCCCCTGCGAGACCCCCTCGGAGTTGCAACGACGTAGCCGGTCCAGCAAAGCTGGACCTCCCTGTGCTAAATCGGCATCGCGATCGCCGGAAACGGAAACTTGCTTCAATCGTCTAGATTCGATCGGGTAAGGCATCTAGTGCGGGCGCCGCCTGGCGCGCGGTGAAGGGACTTGACTGAGATGATCGGCAAGGGAAGCGACGGTGCAAACGCGGGCGACCGCGGCGGGGTGGCCCCTTCGTCGGCGGCGACGCCGGAGGACGCCGCTGGAGGAACCATTCTGGCTGCTCTGGCACGCCAGGCGGTGGACCTGGTCACCCCGGGAGCGTGGGTCGGGCTGGGCAGCGGGCGGACGGCCAGTGCGTTCATAACCGCCCTTGGCGAGCGCGTGCGGGGCGGACTGGCGGTGACCGGAGTCGCCACATCCGAGTCGTCGGCGCGGCAGGCGCGGGCAGCCGGTATTGCGCTTGCCGACCTGGAAGAGGCTCGGCAGCTCGACCTCACGGTCGACGGCGCGGACGAGGTGGCCCCCAACCTGGATCTCGTCAAGGGGCGCGGCGGGGCGCTGGTCCGGGAGCGCATCGTGGCCGCGGCGTCGCGCCGGCAAATCATCCTGGTGGGGGCGGAAAAGCTGGTGCGCGGTCTGGGGGCGCGCGGCGAGATCCCCGTGGAGATCATCCCCATGGCCTGTCCGCTGGTGATGCACCGGCTGAAGCTGCTGGGGGTGCGACCGGCGGTCCGGCTGGCGGCACCCGCGGGAGACGGCGCGACGCAGGCTTTCTGCACCGAGAACGGCAACCTGATCATCAATTGCGCGTTCCCCGTCCCGCTGGCGGATCGGGAAGCGGCGCGCGACCTGGAGCTGGCGCTGCTGGAAATACCGGGGGTAGTCGACACCGGGCTGTTCCTGGGGACCTGCGAACGGGTACTGGTGGGTTACCCCGGCGGTCGGGTGGATGTGCTGGCGCGGGCGACTGGCGTACCAGACGAGGACAAAGATGAAGACGACCGGTCATGAGGGGGCGCACATGAACAACGACCCGGCGGAAGTGGAAGTGGACATCCGGTCCACGCCGGACGCGGTGATCGCCGCCGCCGCCGAGCGCCTGATCACCGCTGCGGCGGTTGCCATCGCGGCCGCGGGAAGGTTCGTGCTGGCGCTGTCGGGAGGTGCCACTCCGCGTGCCCTCTATGCCTTGCTGGCGACGCCGCCGTACGCGGCACGCCTGGATTGGACGCGCGTCCAGGCCTTCTGGGGCGACGAACGTTGCTTGCCGCCGGACCACGCGGACAGCAACTACCGCATGGCCCGCGAGACCTTGCTTGACCACGTGCCTATTTTACCGGCAAATGTCCACCGCGTACGCGGTGAGGATCCGCCGGCCGAGGCGGCGGCCGCGTACGAACGCGAGCTGCGCGCAACGTTCAGCCAAACAGCGTGGCCGCGGTTCGATCTGGTCCTGCTGGGGATGGGGGACAACGGGCACACCGCTTCGCTGTTCCCCGGCCTGACGGCAGTGCGCGAAGCGACACGCTGGGCGGTGGCCGAGTACGTGGCGGCGGTGTCCATGTGGCGGGTAACTCTTACCCCACCGGTCCTTAACGGCGCGGCCGAGGTCTTGTTCGTGGCCACCGGCCAGGAGAAGGCGCAAACGCTACGCCGGGTTCTGGAAGGGCCTTTGCTCCCCGACCAGTTGCCGGCGCAGGTCGTCCGGCCGCCGCGCGGCCGGGTAACCTGGCTTGTGGACGCGGCGGCGGCAGCACACCTCACCCTCGCGCGGCGAGGCCACGAGGTGACGACATGACCGACGCCCCCAGCATCGTATTCCTGTTCGACGTCGACAACACCCTGCTCGACAATGACCGGGTAACCAGCGATCTGCGCCGCTTCCTGGTGCGCGAAATGGGTGACCAGCGCGCGGACCAGTACTTCCAGATCTTCGAACGGCTGCGGGCCGAGCTCGGCTACTCCGACTATTTGGGGGCGTTGCAGCAGTATCGGATGGTTCATCCGCACGATCCCCGGCTGCTGGCCCTGTCATCGTTCCTGGTGAATTACCCATTCGCCAACCGGCTCTACCCGGGGTCGCTCGACGCCATCGACCACCTGGCCCGCTTCGGGCGGACGGTCATCCTCAGCGACGGTGACGTGGTCTTTCAGCCGCGCAAGGTGGAACGCGCCGGACTGTTCGACGCCGTGGAGGGGCGCGTGCTGATCTACGTCCACAAGGAAGAGGAGCTCCCCGATGTGGAACGCCGCTTCCCCGCCGATCACTATGTGCTGATCGACGACAAGATTCGCATCCTGACCGCGGTGAAGAAGGTGTGGGGAGCCCGCCTCACCACCGTCTTCCCCCGCCAGGGACACTATGCCCACGCGCCAGACGTCGCCTCCTACCCCACCCCAGATATCACCATCGAACGCATCGGGAACCTGGTCGATTACGACTTGTCGGCGCTGGTCGTCTCGCCCGGGGGGTGACGGGGAACGGTCACGGTGAAGGTGCTCCCGCGCTGGGGGACGCTCTTCACGACGACGGTACCCCCGTGCAACTCAACCAGCCGCTTGGTCAGCGCCAGCCCCAGGCCAGTCCCTTCAGGCTTGGGTCCTCCGGCCGACCATTCGATCCGCTCGAATTCGCGGAACAACCGGGGCAGATCCTCGGTCCGGATTCCGACACCGGTGTCCTCCACCTCCACGCTCAACGCGTCGACGGTGCACTGGGCGCGCACCCGGACGCAGCCGCCGCGGGGCGTGAATTTGATGGCGTTGGACAGCAAGTTGTAAAGCACCTGCTTGAAGCGCAGCGGGTCCAACTGGACCTCCGGCAAGTCGGGAGCATGTGCCACCTGCAGGTCCACCCCTTGCTTCATGGCCAGCGTGCGCCCGATCTCGCGCATCGAATCGAGGAACGGCCCCGGAGCCACGCTCTGCAGATTGAGCTCGATGCGACCGGCTTCGATCCGCGACAGATCCAGCACGTCGTTGATCAGACTCAGCAAGTGCTTGCCGCTCTCCAGCACGTAGCCGATGTGTTCCTTCTGTTGCGGCGACAGGGCGCCGGGGCGCTGATCGTCACACAGCATCTCGGAAAATCCGATGATGGCGTTCAGCGGGGTGCGCAGCTCGTGCGACATGTTGGCCAGGAACTGCGACTTGAATTTGCTGAGCTGCTCCAGTTCGACCAGCGTCTGCCGGTGGGCCGCGATCTCGTTGTTCAGGCTCTGTCGGCCGCGGAACAGGTCGAGGAACACTTGCACCTTGCTGCGCAGCACGTGGGGGTTGACCGGCTTGAATAGAAAATCGAAAGCGCCCGTGTCGTAGCCGCGGAGCACGTGCTCGTCGCTTTCGTCCATGGCGGTCACGAACACGATGGGAACGTCGCGCGTCTTGGGGTTGTTGCGTGCGTAACTTGCCACCTCGTACCCGTCCATCCCCGGCATCTGCACGTCCAACAACATCACCGCGAAGTTCTTCTTCAGCAGCTCCTTCAGCGCCTGGTTGCCGGAGCTGGCGCGCACCAGCTCGCAATCCAGGCTGGCCAGCTGGGCCTCCATGGCCACCAAATTGGCCGTGACGTCGTCGACCAGCAGCACTTGTGGTCTGGCCACCGGCGTCGGCAGCGTCGGCAGCGTGGGTTGTCCTGATTTGGAGTCTTTCATTGGCATTGACGATAGATCCGCTCGTCTCCGGCGAACTCCGCGAACACACCCGATGGGCCGACATTGCCCAGCGCGCTGCCAGCAGGCTCCCGGTGACCCGAGGTGCGCGGCGGTTGTGGCGTTCCGGGCCCGGCGATGGACAGTCGTTCCGCCGATCCCAGGCAGAGGAACCCGCCGTGGCAGATGCTCTGACGAAGCTTTTCGATCACCCGCTGCCGCAGCTCGTGGTTGAAGTAGATCAGGACATTCCGGCAGAACACCACCTGCATCTGGCTGAAGACCTGGTCACAGACGAGATCGTGCTGGAAGAAGAGAATCTTGCGGCGCAGTGAGTCCCGCATCGCGATGCGACCGTACGCCGCCGTGTAATACCGGGAAAAATCAGCGGTTCCACCCGCCTGGACGTAGTTGGACGCGAACAGCGGCAAACGCTCCGCCGCATACACACCCTGTCGGGCCTGCTCTATGGCGGCGGGGCTCAGGTCGGTGGCGTAGATCTGGCTGCGCTCGTACAGGCCTTCCTCCATCAACAGGATGGCGCTGGAATAGACCTCTTCCCCTGAAGCGCAGCCGCAGTGCCAGATGTTCAGCAAGGGATAGGTCCTGAGCAGAGGCACCACCTTCGACCGAAAGGCGCGGTAAAAAGCGGGGTCACGGAACATTTCGCTGACCCGCACCGTCAGGTGCTCGACAATGCTGGCGAAGAACACCGGATCGCTGTCCACTTTGCGCCGCAGTTCGGTCAAATCCCGCAAACCAGAGCGGGCCAGCACCGCGCGCACGCGCCGGCGGATAGAAACCGGAGCGTAGTCGCGCAGATCGTAACCGTAGCGAACATAGATCTCCTCGAGAAAGGCGCCTATCTCGCCACCCTCGCGGTCACCTTGATCCCCGAGGCTGTCCATATTCGTCAGATTCGTCGTGGTCGTCGCGTCGGCCTCGGCATCGGTCGAGTGCTGTCGCCCCTGCTGGATCATCATAGATTCCTCCCCTCTTCATCCGCCGCTATCGGGTCTGGCGCCTCGCCGTTGTGCGAAAGGACTCTGTGCAGCGCCACCACCAGCTTTTCGGGGTCGATGGGCTTGGTGAGATAGTCGGTGGCGCCAGCCTCCAGACACTTTTCCGCGTCGCCCTTCATCGCCTTGGCCGTGACCGCGATGATGGGCAAAGACTGAAACCGCACCTGCGCGCGAATACGACGAATGGCTTCATAGCCGTCCATTTCTGGCATCATGATGTCCATCAAGATCGCCTGCACATCGGCGTTGTCATCCAGCGTGGTCAACGCGGCTTGCCCGGTGTCCGCGGTCAGGACCTCCACGCCCTTGGCGCGCAACATGGCCGATAGGGCGTACAGCGTCCTCATGTCGTCATCGGCCACCAGGATCTTGTGTCCCTGTAGCCGAACGTCCGCCGGGTGCGGGTGGCGTTGTGGGCTGCCCCGCCGCCGGGGGTCCAGCCCCTCATTGACCCGGCGCACGAAGAGCCGCACCTCATCAAGCAGGCGCTCCGTGGAAGAGCCTTCGTTCACCACCACTGCCTCCGAATGGGCCTCCAGCACCTGGGCTTCGGCCTTGCTCAGCGGGCGCCCGGCGTAGACCACCACCGCGGGGGTTTCCGCCGCGCATTTCGAGCGCACGGAGCGAAGGAAGTCCAGACCGTCCAGGTCAGGCAGCGAAAGATCGAGAATCAGGCAATCGAAGCGCTGCTGACCCAGCAGGTTCATGGCATCGCTGGTGTTCCCAGCCCTCTCCAGATACAGGTCCTCCCCCGCCAGTCTCCCCGCCAGAGGGTCGGCAGCGTCCCCCGCTTCCACCACCAGAAGCCGGCATTTGCGCCGCCCCGGGTGGGGTACCAGCGATTGAACCATCCGCACCAGTTCCTGTTGGGTGGCGGGTTTCCTGAGGTAGCCAAGGGCGCCCAGGGACCGGCCGTGCTCGGCGGCATCGACGCCGGAGATGAAATGAACCGGGATGTTCATGGTGGTGGGGTCGGCGCGCAGCTCTTCCATGACCTTCCAGCCATCGATGTCCGGGAGCATGACGTCCAGCACGATGGCCTGGGGCCGCTGCTCCCCAACCTCCCGAGCCTGGGCCATACGCAGGCCGGACCGGCCATCGCGCGCAATCCGATACTTCAGTCCCTGGCGCTCGATCAATTCGCCCAGCGCCGCGGCGAACCGGGGGTCGTCCTCGATGATCAGCAGACTGCCGTCGTTCGGCAGATTCGGAATGTTCGGCAGATTCGGAATGTCCGGCGGGTTCGGCAGGTTCGGGATGTCCGCCGCGGTCCCCATCGACTCGCTCGCCCGAGGCGGAGACGCGCCGGGACCGCCCATGGCGGAATGCCCAAGCGGGTGGTCGCCGGTGCCCAGCTTGCGCGCCGGCTCCGGGGCCGGCTGCGCCGGAGCCTCCAGCGGTAGAAAGCAGATGAAGGTGCTGCCCTGACCCAGGCTGCTCCGGAGTTGAAGTTCGCCCCCCAGCAGATGAGCCAGCTCCCGGGCGATGTTCAGTCCCAGTCCCGTGCCGCCGTAGCGGCGGTCGAGTGCGGCATCCAGCTGCTCGAACGGGGCAAAGATCCGCTCGTGATCGGCGGCAGCGATGCCCAATCCGGTATCCGAGACCA
>JBDSME010000291.1:0-4752 GCA_039916065.1 Polyangia bacterium | reverse complement strand
CCTTCCCTCAGCCGGACGGCAAGACGGCCCTGGACAACTCACTGGTGGTCTGGGGAAACGAGGTGGCGACGGGCTACCACGGTTTGGAGACCTACCCCATCGTGTTGATCGGCGGCGCCGCCGGGAGGTTGAAGAAAACCGGGTACATGGCGAACTCGGGGGTGCAACCCCATCACCGACTGGGCTGCACCGTCCACAACATCATGGGCGATCCGGCCAAGGGCTTCGGGGCGATCCCCGACTGCGGACCGATCGCAGGCCTGGACCTGGCCTGAGCCGGTGTCCCTACGAATCGACAGGTCCGACGCCGCACCGAACCGGACGCGAGCTGAAAGAGAAACAATGAAGTTGATAACGTCCCCGCGCGCCCGATCGCTGGTTGGCTCTGACGTCCGAACGGCGATGCTGGTCCTCCCGGTCGCCGTGGCCCTGTTCCTGTCGTTGGCCGGCGTGAGGACCGCGGCAGCCCAGACGGCGACGCAGATCAAGGTCGCTTGTCTCGGCGAGGCGAGCACCCACAGCGCACACCGCATGTACGATCCCGAGTACCCCGAGCTGATGGGCATGCTGCTGGACAGCGACTTCAAAAAGGACGCGTCGCCGCAAAACCCTCTCGATGGAGGCATGCTCTACGGCGGGGGCACCAAGTACCGCATCGGCAATTTTGGCATCACCACCGGTCGCGTCGTCGAGACCAACCTCAGCGATCCGCAGTCGGTAATCACCAGCAGGCAGCTCAAGGATGCAGAGGCCTGGAACCCGCACATCGTCATCCTGGGACCCTTCGGACCACATGAAGCCTTGCAGGGTGGGGACGTGACGACCTTCCTCCCGGCGCTGCGACGGCTGGTCACGCGCGTCGTGGCGTTCCCCAGTAAACCCACCGTCTACATCGCACTGCCGTTGCCGCGCTGGGGAATGGACGAGGAAGCGAACCGGCGGCGCTTCAACATGGAGACTGCCCAGGTGATCCGGGAAACCGGTCTACCTTCCATCGACTTCTGGACTTCCTTCCTCGGGAAGATGCCAGAGTTCGCCGACCAGAATCACTTGAACCTCGTCGGCAGGAAGCACATGGCCGATGTCGCGTTCGCCGTGATCAAGGAGTGGAAACCTGGACAGGGTGCCGGTGGGGCGGGCGGCAATGGCGGCGGAGGTACCGGCGGCTCCACCGGCGGCTCAGGAATCGACGGAGGCGCCTCTGATGGCTCGCGTACCGGCGATGGCGCGGTCGCGAGCACAGGCGGTTCCGCGCCCGGCTCGACAGGCGGAAGCGGCGAAGGCTCCGGCGGCGTGCCGGGGACGGGCGGCACGGTCGGTACCGGGGGCGCGGTTGGCACTGGCGGGATCGCCAGCAGCGGCGGCGCGGTCGGCACCGGGGGCGCCGCGAATCCCCGCGGCACGGGAGGCGCCCCCGGCTCCGCGGGGGCCGCCCCCACCGAGCCAGGCGGCGCCTGCACGGCTGGTGGTCCTATCGGTTCCGCCCCGGAAGCATCGGTGGTGCTGCTGGTGTTGGCGACACTGATACTTTTGGCGCGCCGTCGTGCCGCTCCTCTCTCGGCTGCCCGCGACAGAAGGTGACCTTGGACGAAGCCGCTTCGCGGCAGCTTCCGCCTCGCGTCCTGCACGCTTGTTGAATGACAGACAGTCAGGAGCGGAGCGCGAGAGAGCGCAGCCGCCGTGGCGGACCTACTTGCCTATGTCGTGGGTGACTAGCCAGTCGAACGTGGCTTTTTCGGCGTCTGGCCAGGCAGCGGCGGGGCTATAAAAACCGTGGCCGGCGCCTGCGACCTCGTGCATGGCCACGTCGGCGCCGGCTGCCTTCATCCGCGCCACCAGGTCTCGCGTGTGTGCGATGGGGGCGGTGCTGTCCAGCGCTCCCTGCACGGCAATCATGGGGGGGGTGTTCATCCGCACGTAGGTCATCGGATTGACAAGCTTGGCTATGGCCCCCCGGTTGGGGAGACTGGCAGGGACCCAAGCGTTCGCGACGCCGCCCAACTCCTCTTCGATGTTGGCCGGCCCAAAATTGTCCACGATCGCGGCGATCTTGTAGTCCGTGGGACTGGTTGGCCCAAGCGCGGCGGCCGGAGTGATCATCCCGACCATCATGGCCAGGTGTCCCCCCGCCGAATCACCGCTGACCACATAGCGGCTCTTGTCGCCATGGAAATAGTCGAGGTAGTCCCAACACCACTTGGCCGCCAGCAACACATCCTTCACGGCCTCAGGGGCAAACCCGGCTTCCGGGCTGCTCTTGTTTGCCACACGGTAGTCGGCGGTGAATACGAGAAACCCGTGAGCCAAGAACCGATCCGAGAACCCGGACACGGTGTTCTTGCCATTCCCGTTTTCGAAGTTGTGAGTCCACCCCCCACCGTGGAAGATCAGTACCGCTGGCAGGGTCCGTGTTCCCTTCGGTCCGGCGTCGTCCGGGTAAAGGACATCCAACCTGTGCGTGGCCAGTGGGCCATAGGCAAAGTTGCCCTCCACCTGGTAGCCGGCCGGCGCCCGCGACACCGGTTGCTTGGATGCCGCGTCGCGCACCGGGGGCGTGAGCGGCATGGTGTTCCCGCCAGATCCACCGAGATTGCCACCCGAGCCGCCCGCAACATTGCCGCCGCGTCCCGCGGTGCCACCGGGACTACCGCCGTTTGACGACCTTCCTCCGGAACCGACGACGCCCACGCCTGCATCCGGCGACGGTGATGTGCCCCCGCTCCCGCCTTCAACCCCTCCACTGCCGCTGGCCCCCCCCGTGGTCACGGTCGCGGACATGGCGCCGCCCGTGCCGCCCGACATCATCCCGGCGCCACCGGACCCCGTCGCGATTCGTGCCCCCCCTGTTCCGGGGTTGCCGCCCGTGGATGACGAGTCGGGCCCCGGGTTGGTACTGCTGGCCGGCGCACATCCGGCGGCGAGCAACAGGGCGCAACCAACGGCAGTCGTCATGCGCGTTCTGGCCGCGACACTACGGGAGGTGTTGGGAGCACCCAGGCGGTCGTCGTCGCCAGCAGGCACAGATTCCGACTCGATCGTCACCAGTCGGGTCATGAATTGCAACATGGTGAGTTCCTCTGGGGGAGTTAATCCAAAACACCTTTCGGTGCGGGGACGCGCGCCGGAGGGACGAGGCCGTCCCAGCCTCGCTCTCTTTCTCTACCCCTCACTTCGGAGGAGCGGCACGCTATCATCTCATCGAACGGTGCTCACCCGACCATCAGCGCCTAACGTTGCCTGCGCAGGTGTCGCCGTGCAGGTCAACTCGTTGTGGTAGTTTGCCGCCATTCATGACCAGGTGTTTATTGACCTCAATGGCGAAGCGAGCCTTGTCGCTAGCGGTCGTCGGTTGGGCGGTGGCGGGATGCGCCGGAGCAGGGGGAGGCGGGTCGGGCGGACAGCCCGGTAGCGGTGGTGGTGGCGCGACGGGTAGCGGCGGCACATCTCCTGGGAGCGGCGGCTCCACGACCGGCGGCGTGTCGGGCAGTGGCGGCGCGATGGCCACCGGAGGCGCGACGGGTACTGGCGGTGCTTCGAGCAGCGGCGGCGCGACCAGTACAGGCGGTGCTCTCGCGACCGGCGGCGTTGGGGCGGGCACGGGCGGACAAAGTGGCAGCGGCGGGCGCGGCGGCGAACAGGCAAATGGCGGCCGCGCGGGAGGAGGAGGCGTCGGGCAGGCGGGCGCTGGCGGTGTTGGTGTTGGTGTTGGTGTCGGGGGCAGAGCCGGAGGTGAGGGGACGGCATTTGTCCCCTGCCCCCCAACGGGAAACTGCGTGATCATGCCTTTCGGCGACTCGATCACCGATGGGTACGGGACGCCGGGCGGCTATCGCATCGAATTGTATCGGACGGCGCTGATGAACAATCGGCACATCACGTTTGCCGGGCGCAATATGAACGGCCCGAACAGCGTCATGGTGGGCACCATGACGCCGAACTTCCCGAAGGGTCACGAGGGCTACAGCGGATTTACCATCGATCCCAGCAGTCGCAGCGGGATCTCGCCCCTGGCCGACGGGGCCATCGCCAACGCCAAGCCGAACATCATTCTGTTGATGATCGGCACCAACGACATCGATCTCGGCGTCGACGTCGCCAATGCGCCGAAGCGATTGGGTGCCCTGCTGGACAAAGTCACCGCCGATGCACCGAGCGCGTTGGTTGTGTTGGCGCAAATCACGCCGCTACAGGACGACACCGTCAATGCGCGCGTTCAGGCCTACGACCAGGCGATGCCCGCCCTGGTGCAGTCACGCGCCGCCGCGGGCAAGCACATCGTCTTGGTGAACATGTACGCACCGTTCGTCGCCAACGCGAACTACAAGACGGCGCTGCTCGCAGACAAGTGGCACCCCAATCCGGCTGGTTATCAGATCATGGCGGCAGTGTGGTACGACGCCATCAAGGCCGTATTGCACTAGCATCGCACTAGCATCCGCTCTCCGACCGGCCCCTTTGCATGTGGGCTGCTCTGTGGCACCATACTGAACTGACGGTCAGCATCGGGTCCCGGTGGGGCTGCCGTAGGGCAGTGCTCCGGGGCCGGCGCCCGCAGCAATCGGCATGCAAAAATGTTCCACCCCGTAATCGAAACCTGGTTGGGCCGACGTTTCGCCGCCCCCACAGCCGCACAGTCGGCGGCGTGGCCGCTGATTGCCGCGGGAGAGGACGTCCTGGTCACGGCGCCCACCGGTTCGGGAAAAACGCTGGCGGCGTTCCTGGCCTGCCTGGACGAGCTGGTCAGGCAGGACA
>JBDSME010000290.1:0-3650 GCA_039916065.1 Polyangia bacterium | reverse complement strand
CTTGCAACCGTGGCGCATGGCCGTACCCACGCAGTCGGTCCCCGTGTCGCCGCCACCGATGACCACCACATTCTTGCCCTTGGCGTTGATGAACGC
Source organism: Polyangia bacterium (assembly GCA_039916065.1). GTDB lineage: Bacteria > Myxococcota_A > Polyangia > Fen-1088 > Fen-1088 > FEN-1088. The sequence goes on along the minus strand of JBDSME010000290.1, from coordinate 3,554 downwards.
TCCATCGCCGTGGTTGCTGTCGAGCAAGCTCTTGGTGTTCAACAAGAGGTACTCCATCGCGTAATGGATGCCCTTCAGGTTCCGCCCCTCGATGGGCAGATCGCGCGCCTTGGTGGCGCCTCCGCACAGCACCACCGCGTCGAATTCGCCGCGCAGCTTCTCGGTGGAATAGTCCTTTCCCACCCAGGTTGCGGTGACGAAGTTGACGCCTTCCTGCGCCAGCAGCTTCACCCGCCGCTCCACGATGTGCTTCTCCAGCTTCATCTGCGGGATGCCGTACATCAACAGCCCACCAATGCGGTCGTCGCGCTCGAACACCGTCACCGCGTGCCCGGCCTGATTGAGCTGCGCGGCCGCCGCCAACCCGGCCGGCCCCGAGCCCACCACCGCCACCTTCTTGCCGGTCCGCCTGGCGGGCGGCTCGGGTTTCACCCAGCCCTCGGCGAACGCCTTGTCGATGATGGAGACCTCGATGTTCTTTATGGTCACCGCGGGCTCGTTGATCCCCAGCACGCACGAACCTTCACAGGGCGCCGGACAGACGCGGCCGGTGAACTCCGGGAAGTTGTTGGTCTTGTGCAGCCGCACCAGCGCTTCTTTCCACTGCCCGCGAAACACCAGGTCGTTCCATTCGGGAATGAGGTTGTGGATGGGGCAGCCGCTGGCGCCGCCCGGCAACATGGCGCCGGTGTGGCAGAAGGGAACGCCACAGTCCATGCACCGCGCCCCCTGCTCCCGCAGCGCGGGCTCCGGCAGATGCGCGTGAAACTCCGTCCAGTCCGCCACCCTTTCCACGGGCGAGCGCGAGAGCGGCAGCAGCCGCTCGTATTCCATGAAGCCAGTCGTTTTACCCATGTGATTCGAGGTTCCCGTTCAATTGATGCGAATTGCGGTGAATTGCGCAGAGTCGGTGACGGTGGTCACGGCGCTCACTTGCCTCCCAGACGGGCAGCGCTCTTCGAGTTCTGCTCGAAGGCCGCCATCTCGGCCTCTTCAGGCGACAGACCCGCCGCCCGCATCTCGCGTTGTGCCGCCAGCACCCGCTCGTAGTCGGTGGGCATCACCCGCACGAAGTACGGCAGCCACTGCGACCAGGTGCCCAGCACCTCCTGAGCGCGCTTCGATCCTGTGTACTGGGCGTGTCGCGCGATCATGGCCTGCACCAGCTTCACCTCTTCGGGGTCCTCTACCTTGCCCAGATTCACCATCTCCTTGTTGCAGCGCCGCGCGAAGTCGCCCGCCTCGTCCATCACGTAGGCAACCCCCCCGGACATCCCGGCCGCGAAGTTCCGCCCCGTGGTCCCCAGCACCACCACGCGCCCACCGGTCATGTACTCGCAGCCGTGGTCCCCCACCCCTTCCACCACCGCGTGCGCGCCGCTGTTGCGGACGCAGAACCTCTCGCCGGCCACGCCGCGGATGTATCCCTCGCCCGCGGTGGCGCCGTAGAAGGCCACGTTGCCGATGATGACGTTCTCTTCGGCCACGAAGGTGGCTTCGCGCGGAGGGAAGACCACGATCTTCCCCCCCGAGAGGCCCTTGCCCACGTAGTCGTTGGAATCACCTTCCAGCGTCAAGGTCATGCCCGGGGGGACGAAGGCCCCGAAGCTCTGCCCCGCCGACCCCCGGAAGTTCAGCTTGATGGTGTCGTCGGGCAATCCCTGCGGTCCGTAGCGGCGGGTCACCTCACTGCCGGTGATGGTGCCGACCACCCGGTTGATGTTGCGGATGGGCAGCGTGGCCTCCACCTTTTCGGCGCGCTCCAGGGCAGGCGCGCACAGCGCCAGCAGCGTGGTGTTGTCGAGAGCCGCCTCCAGACCGTGGTCTTGCTCGATGACCTGGTGGCGGATTACCGACGGCGCCGCGTCGGGCTGGGCCAAGATGGCCGACAGGTCGATGCCCCTCGTCTTCCAGTGCTCGACCGCCTTGTTCATGCCCAGGCACTCCGTGTGCCCGATCATCTCGTTCACGGTGCGGAAGCCCAGCTCCGCCATGTACTCGCGCACCTCCTGCGCCACGAAGCGCATGAAGTTCACAACGTACTGGGGATCGCCGCTGAACTTCTTGCGCAGCTTGGGATCCTGCGTGGCCACCCCCACCGGGCAGGTATTGAGGTGGCAGACCCGCATCAGGATGCAGCCCACCGTCACCAGCGGCGCCGTGGAGAAACCATATTCTTCGGCCCCCAGCAGCGTCGCCACGATGACGTCGCGCCCGGTCTTCAACTGACCGTCGGTCTCCACGCGTATGCGACTACGCAGATCGTTCATCACCAGCACCTGATGCGTCTCCGCCAGCCCCAGCTCCCAGGGTATGCCCGCGTGCTTGATGCTGGTGAGGGGGGACGCGCCCGTACCCCCGTCGTGTCCGCTGATCAGCACCAGATCGGCGTGAGCCTTGGCCACCCCGGCGGCGATGGTCCCCACCCCCACCTCGGCCACCAGCTTCACACTGACCCGGGCCCGGGTGTTGGCGTTCTTCAGATCATGAATGAGCTGCGCCAGGTCCTCGATGGAATAGATGTCGTGGTGCGGGGGCGGCGAGATCAGGCCCACCCCGGGCGTGGCGTGACGAACCTTGGCCACCCAGGGGTAGACCTTGGAGCCGGGGAGCTGCCCGCCCTCGCCGGGCTTGGCCCCCTGGGCCATCTTGATCTGCAGCTCGCGCGCGTTGACCAAATAGTGGCTGGTGACGCCGAAGCGCCCAGACGCCACCTGCTTGATGGCGCTGCTGCGCGAGTCGCCGTTGGCGTCGGGGACGAACCGCGCTGGGTCCTCGCCGCCTTCGCCGGTGTTGCTCTTGCCGCCCAGGCGGTTCATGGCGATGGCCAGGGTCTCGTGCGCCTCGCTGCTGATCGACCCGTACGACATGGCCCCCGTCTTGAACCGCTTGACGATCTCGTCAACCGGCTCGACCTCTTCGAGCGGCACCGGCGGACGGATGTGCCGCAGCTCCATCAGGCCGCGCAAGGTGGCCAGATGCCCCGCCTGATCGTCGATCAGCCGGGCGTACTCCTTGAACACGCTGTAGTTCCCGGTGCGGCAGGCGTACTGCAGCTTGTGGATGCTCTCCGGATTGAAGAGGTGATATTCGCCGTCGCTGCGGTACTGATAGTTGCCGCCCGGCTCCAGGGTGTGGACCGGCAGCGGACGCTCCGCGAAGGCGCGAAGGTGGCGCCGGCGCACCTCTTCGGCTACCTCGTCGATGCCGATGCCGCCGATACGCGACGCCGTCCAGGTGAAGTACTCGGCGATGAAATCCGGGGCCAGGCCGATGGCCTCGAACACCTGGGCGCCGTGATAGCTCTGGATGGTCGAGATCCCCATCTTGGAGATCACCTTCACGATACCCTTGCTCACTGCCTTGACGTACTTCTTCTCGGCGGTGTCGGCATCACCGGCCAACATCCCGCGCCGGGCCATGTCGTGCAGAGATTCAAAGGCCAGATAGGGATTGATGGCCGAGGCGCCATAACCGAGCAACAGCGCGAAGTGGTGCACCTCGCGTGGCTCGCCCGTCTCCAGCACCAGTCCCACCCGGGTCCGCGTCCCTTC
>JBDSME010000289.1:0-3879 GCA_039916065.1 Polyangia bacterium | reverse complement strand
CCGGCACCGCTGCGCAGGGCGGCCCGGCTGCTGAGCAAAGCGGCGCCGGTCTTCCCGGGCGATCCCGCCACCACGATCAGGTGTCCACCGGTTCCCTTGTGCGCGGCGCCCTTGCGCGCGGGCATCGTGGCCCGAACGGTGCTCTCGTTGGTCCAGAAACAGAACGGTCCCAGCGCCGGATCAAGGGCCAGCGGCACACCCAGACCGACCACCTCCAGCTCGCCCACGCCGGCTTCCGGGTCCATGACCAGGCCCAGCTTGCGCGCCCCAACGGTCACCGTGACGTCAGCCCGCACGGCGGCGCCCCGCGGTCGGCCGGTATCCCCGTCCAGACCCGAAGGAATGTCCACAGACACCTTCAGCGCCGCGGTGGTATTGATGGCGCCGATGGCCACCGCCGCCGTTCCCCCGACGTCGGCGCGCAGTCCCGTACCGAAGATGGCATCGACAATGACATCCGCCTCTGTCATCGCGCGCGCCCACGCCGCGGGGTCTGTCACGTCGGACCAGTCGGCGACGGTCACGCCGGCCAGTCCGCGCAGCGCCCGCCACATCACCGCGGCGTCTCCGGTCAGTCTGCCCGGCGACGCCACCATCAAAACGCGCACGGCCACCTGTCCCTCGGCCAGCACGGAGAGTTGCCGGGCCACCACCAGTCCGTCGCCGCCGTTGTTGCCACCACCGCACACCACGGCGACAGCACCTGGCCGCGCCTGCTCTCCGCGCGCGTACCTGGCGCCGGCCCCGGCCGACAACCTTCGCCAGATCGACTCCGCGACTCCCCGCCCCGCGTTCTCCATCAGCATCAGGGTTGGCAATCCCGTTTGCTCCATCGCCGCCGCGTCCACAGATCGCATCTGCGCGCAGGAAAGAACCAGATGAGACGAGGACAGCGGCGGCAAGATCATGCGGCGTTCTCCAGGACCACCACCACGTCCGGTCCCGGAGCCGCAATCAAGGCGCGCTCCGTGCGCCCATGTCGCGGGCGCTCTCACCGATGGCAACGCGCAACTCCGACACGGCGCGCTCCAGGCCCACCATCACGGCGCGCGCCACCAGGCCGTGCCCGATGTTGAGCTCTTCAAGGTGAGGCAGCGACGCCACCGGCCCCACGTTCGAGTAGTCCAGCCCGTGCCCCGCGCCCAGCCGAAGGCCCAGGTTGCCGGCCGCACGCGCCGCCGCCTCCAGGCGCGCAAGTTGGCGCGCCGCATCCGGCGATCGAGGCGCGGCGTCACAATAATATCCGGTGTGCAATTCCACGGTGGTGGCGCCCAGCTTCTGTGACCGAGCCACCGCCTCCGCATCAGGATCGATGAACAGGCTGACGGCAATGCCGGCGCCGCGCAGCCCTTCGATCACCTGTCCCAACAGCCCTCCGTCACCACCGACATTCAAGCCTCCTTCGGTGGTCCGCTCGGCGCGCTTCTCGGGCACCAGCGTGCAGAAGTCCGGGCGTACCTCCCGTGCGATGCCCAGCATCTCCTCGGTGGCCGCCATCTCCAGATTGAACACGCCCCGAACCGTTTCCCGGAGCACGCGGACGTCCCGATCCTGGATATGACGGCGATCCTCGCGCAAGTGAACCGTGATCCCCTCCGCGCCGGCCAGCTCACACAGCCCCGCCGCAACCACGGGATCGGGATACCGCGTACCACGCTGCTGGCGCAACGTAGCCACATGATCGATGTTGACGTAAAGCCGAGGAACCATGCCGCGATTATAGCGTCTCCGAGACTTAGGCCAGCGCGCGCTGAATTGCTTGCGCGATGTCGTTGGCGTGGCCACGAATCAGGGACTCGTCGGTGCCCTCGATCATCACGCGGGCCTTGGCTTCGGTGCCCGAGTAACGGACCACCACCCGGCCCTCGGCGCCCAGGGCGTCCTCGACCTGGCTGATGGCCCGGCAAACATCGGGCAACTCATCCAGCGGACGCTTACGCGCCACCGCGAAGTTCACCAGCACCTGCGGGTAGCGCACCATCGCGCGCCCCATCAGCTCAGATAGCGGGCGGCCTTCCTCAATCATCACCGCCAGCACGCGCAGCGCCGCCACGGTGCCATCTCCCGTGGTGGCGTGGTCCAGGAAGATGATGTGCCCCGACTGCTCTCCGCCCAGCACCAGCCCGCCCTCGCGCATCGCCTCCACCACGTAGCGATCGCCCACGGCGGTACGCAAAAGCTTGCCCCCCACGGCGGCGAGCGCCCGCTCCAGGCCCAGGTTTGACATCACCGTGGCCACCACCGTGCGCGCCGGCAGGGTGTTTTTTGCCAGCATGCGCGTCCCCAACAACGCCATTACCTGATCGCCGTCCACGATGTGTCCTTTTTCATCAGCCAGGATCAAGCGATCGGCGTCGCCGTCCAGGGCCACTCCCAGCGCCGCGCCCGATCGACGTACCTCCTCGGCCATCACCTCCGGGTGCATGGCTCCACAGCGGTCGTTGATGTTGCGCCCGTTCGGCTCCACGCCGATGGCGATCACCTGCGCGCCCAGCTCCTCGAACACCTGCGGGGCCACGTGGTAAGCGGCCCCGTTGGCGCAGTCGACGACGATCTTGATGCCGTCCAGGGTGCGCTCCTTGGGGAAGACGTTCTTCAAGAACTGGACGTAGCGGCCGGCGGCATCATCGATGCGCACCGCCCGCCCAATGGCATCGGCGCCCGCCGCCTCGGGTCCCCCGTTGGCGTGCTCGCCCAGCTCCATCATCCGTTCCAGTTCGGCCTCGACCTCGTCGGGCAGCTTGAACCCATCCGCCGCGAACAACTTGATTCCGTTGTCCTGATAGGGGTTGTGCGAAGCGCTGATAACCACGCCGGCGTCGGCCCGCATGGACGAGGTGATGAAGGCGATCCCGGGAGTGGGCAGCGGTCCCACCAGCATCACGTCCGCGCCCGCCGAAACGATCCCCGCCTGCAGCGCGCTCTCCAGCATGTAGCCCGACAGGCGGGTGTCCTTTCCGATCACGATCCGCCCCGCCCTCACCGGATGCTGAAATCGCCGCGCCACCGCCCGTCCCAGCTTCAGCGCCACCTCGGCGGTCATGGGATCTTGGTTCGCCACCCCGCGGATGCCGTCGGTCCCAAACAGATTGCGCGTGCCGTCGTCTTTCATTGGCGGTCATCTTATCGCATTCGCCACCAGGACCACGTCTCGCATCACCGCCACGTCGTGCACGCGCACCGCCGCGGCCCCCCCCAGCACCGCGGCCGCAACCGCCGCCGCCGTACCGAAGACGCGCTCTTCCGCGGGCTTGCCGGTGAGCTGCCCCAGAAACGCCTTCCGCGACACGCCCACCATCACGGGGACACCCACACCCGCCACCACCGTACCGAGGTTCTTCAGCAGCCCGAGGTTGTGCTCCAGCCGCTTCCCGAACCCGATGCCGGGGTCGGCCCAGATCTCCACGCATCCGGCGGCGCGGGCCGCCGCCACGCGCCCTGCCAGTTCGCTGGTCACCTCAGCGACGACGTCACCGAACGCAATCCCTTCCATCATGGTGGCGGGCTGGCCGCGCAGGTGACCCACCACCAACGCGGCGCCTCCGCCCGCCACGACCTCCAGGAGGGCGGGATCCAACAGGCCCCCCGACACGTCATTGACCACCGTGGCACCGGCCGCCAGGGCGGCGCGCGCGGTGCTCGCCTTGTAGGTATCCACGGAAATACGCGTCGCCGCACCCAGGCGGGCGCGCAATCCGGCAATCACCGGAACCACCCGCCGCGCTTCTTCGTCACCGGACACCGGTGTGGAGTGGGGCCGCGTCGACTCCCCACCCACGTCGATCCAGTGGGCGCCGGCGGTCGCCATGGCCACGCCAGCCGCCACCGCCTCCGCGACACTGGAGAAACGCCCGCCATCCGAAAAGGAGTCCGGGGTGC